>NZ_JADNDC010000001.1:0-206925 GCF_015551645.1 Ruminococcus sp. D54t1_190329_F1 | reverse complement strand
CTTAATCGTGAAGGCTCTCCTGAACGATTTAGTCGCAGTTAGCAGTTAGTTCGCTGGAGCGTTGCGCCGGCGAGTGAGCAATCACCATTGTCCGAATGCGTCCGCCTTGAACAACTTTCAACACACTAAATAGCAACAGACCAGGTAATCCCTGGCCTGCTTTATTCTTAGTCATACAGATGGCAGCGCACCTTATGCCCATTTCCCATATCTTTTACCTCAGGCACCTGATTCTTACAAATCTCCATGCACTTCCGGCATCTGGTATGGAACTTACATCCCTTAGGCGGATTCGCCGGGGATGGAATATTTCCCTCCAGAATGATACGTTTTCTCTTCAGATCCGGATCCGGCATTGGAATTGCAGAGAACAGAGCCTCTGTGTACGGATGAAGAGGATTTGCAAAAATATCTGATGTGGTACCAGTCTCCACAAGACCTCCCAGATACATAACGCCGATGGTATCGGAAATATGCTCTACAACGGAAAGATCATGAGAGATAAACAGATAAGTCAGATTTCTCTTCTCCTGAAGTTCCTTTAACAAGTTAATGATCTGAGCCTGTACGGAAACATCAAGCGCGGAAACCGGCTCGTCACACACAACGAACTCCGGATTCAATGCAAGTGCTCTCGCAATACAGATACGCTGTCTCTGTCCACCAGAGAACTCATGTGGATAACGGTCCTTATGATAAGACTGAAGTCCACAGTCATCCATGATCTTGGTCACATAATCTGCATATTCAGACTTTGGAACCAGGTTATGCTCTCTTACAGCTTCCCCGATGATCTCGCCAACCGGCAGTCTTGGAGAAAGGGAAGAATAGGGATCCTGGAAAATGATCTGCATCTTGGTACGCATATCGCGCATTTCTTTATTGGAAAGACCATAAACATCTTTTCCATTGAAGAGAACCTGTCCATCTGTTTTCTCAATCAGTCTTAAAATGGTTCTTCCTGTGGTAGATTTACCACATCCGGACTCACCAACCAGACCCATTGTAGTTCCTCTCTTTAATGTGAAAGAAACATCATCAACTGCCTTTACGGCTCCAACCTGCTTACCGAACATTCCACCCTTGATCGGGAAATATTTCTTAAGATGGGATACCTCCAGAATGTTATCGGACTGCTGATTCTTTGTATTTTCTGCTGTCTTATTCTCACTCATGAGCTTTTCCCTCCTCTCCCGGATGAACATTTGCCAGCCATCCAGCTTCCGGACGGTCTGCATAACGGTAACAGCTTACTTCATGTGTAGGACTTAATTTGATCACGCCTGGATAGCTTCCCTGGCACTTGTCACAGCTAAGCTCACAACGATCACGGAAATAGCAGTAATCCGGCATATCAATAGGGTTCGGAACCTTACCCGGAATACTGTAAAGCTTGTCAACCTTCTTGCCTACAACCGGTTTGGAGCGCATAAGTCCAATGGTGTATGGATGAGACGGATTCTTGAAAATCTCGCTTGCAGTACCCTTCTCAACTACACGGCCGGCATACATAACTACTACATAATCTGCCATCTCTGCAATAACCCCCAGGTCATGCGTAATCAGCATAATGGAAGAATTGATCTTATCTTTCAAGTTGCGCATCAGATCCAGGATCTGGGCCTGAATGGTAACATCAAGAGCTGTGGTAGGCTCATCAGCGATGATCAGTCTTGGATTACATGCAAGACCGATTGCGATACATACACGCTGACGCATACCACCGGAAAGCTCATGAGGATACATTTTATAAACGCCCTCACTGTTGGCGATTCCAACCAGCTTCAGCATTTCGATGGTTCTGGCCTTTACCTGCTCTTTGCTCATATCCGGATTGTGAAGCTTGGTGATCTCATCAACCTGCTCTCCAATACGGAATACCGGGTTCAGTGCAGTCATAGGCTCCTGGAAAATCATGGAAAGCTCATTTCCGCGAAGCTTCTGCATTTCACTTGTAGGAGTGTTTACAATGTTGTAAACCTTGTCTCCGGTATTAAAACGGATTTCTCCTTCTACTGTCTGTCCCTGAGGACGCTGTACCAGCTGCATAAGGGAAAGGCTTGTTACAGACTTTCCACAACCAGACTCTCCAACAACACCAACTGTTTTTCCCTGAGGAATTTCAAAGCTTACACCATCCACGGCTTTAACCGTTCCGATATCTGTAAAGAAATAAGTATGAACATTGTCAAACTCAACTACGTTTTCCGGATTCTTCATGGTAGTGATATACTCTGACTCCGGAATATTCTTTCTGTTTCTCTTCTTCTCTATCTCATTGGTGATCTTTCGATTCTCTTTGGAGATTCTTTTGGTTTCCTTAGCTGAGATATAGTTTGCGTTTTTCTTACCAAATAATGCCATATTCGC
The DNA here is from genome assembly GCF_015551645.1 of Ruminococcus sp. D54t1_190329_F1. Taxonomy (NCBI): domain Bacteria; kingdom Bacillati; phylum Bacillota; class Clostridia; order Eubacteriales; family Oscillospiraceae; genus Ruminococcus; species Ruminococcus sp. D54t1_190329_F1. The sequence continues at coordinate 204,555 of NZ_JADNDC010000001.1, read as the reverse complement.
ACCTACCGTTTCATTTTCGGGTCAAATGCATCACGAAGACCATCACCCACAAAGTTAAATCCAAGAACGGTCAGCAGGATCAAAAATCCGGCCGGGATCCATACGAACCAGAAGTTGGTCAGTACGTATACATCATTTACCGCATTTACAATGTTACCCCAGGAAGCATATGGGAACTTAACACCGATTCCAAGGAAGCTAAGAGTTGCCTCCATCAGAATAACATCACCAAGTCCCATTGTTGCAATAACGATCAGCTGTGGGATAACGTTAGGGATCAGGTGGCGGAAAATACGTCTGGACACACGAACACCTGTCGCTTCTGTTGCAACCATGAACTCCTGCTCACGAAGGGAGAGGATCTGTCCACGTACCATACGGGCAATGCTTGGCCATCCCACGATACCCAGGATCGCACAAAGTGCATAAATACGGATTCGCGGATCGATCTTGTAATAATCCATAACAGAACCGATGATAATGTACAGCGGCATTGCTGGGATACAGATAACAACATCAACCACACGCATGAGAATGGTATCTACCCATCCTCCAAAATAACCGGAAATACCACCGATGAGAATACCGATGATACCTTCGATAATGATAACAACGAAACCGATCATCAGGGAGATACGTCCGCCATACATCAGTCTGGTAAGCATATCCATACCGTTTCCGTCAGTTCCTACCAAGTGCTTCTTACTTGGAGCTGCATAGGTATCGTTGACAGTAGTCTCTTTCTGGTTACGGACTACATACTGTGTATTCTTTGTCTGAAGCTGATAGGTCTCCTCCTCACCATTCTCATTGAGAGCGGTAAATGTGGAGGCTTTCTCTGTGATTGCCTGCTCCACTGCCTCTTTAAAAGAAAGGGAAAGGAATACACCGTTTGCCTGCGGGGATACCAGAAGACCGGAAACTGTTGCATAAACCTCGCCGTCTTTGGTGATCTCTGTAGCAGTCTCACCTTCTAAAGTGCTCATCTCATACTTTACGCCATCGCACTCAAAAGAAGACTCGCCATTTTCCAGGGCATCCAGTGCAAGCTGCTGGAATTCAAATCCAAGCTGTGCATCGCTGGTGGCTGCGCTGAAGACCTTCTTTGTTGCAAAAGCAACTTCTCCGGAAATGGTGATCAGATTCTCACGTCCGGACTTCTCAATGGAATAAGTAATGCCGTCCACCTCAAAGGTATCTTCATCATTACTTACTGCTTCTTCATAGCCTTCTTTGATGTCATCTGTTACTTCTGCATCTCCAGCCGGTTTATAGGTGGATTTGCCTTTCAGGGTAAGAACTGTGGCAACCGGCTCTGCGGAGTAAATCGCCCAGTATTCTTCGCCTTTATTTTCAAGTCCGTAAGTTACACCATCTGCCTCAAAAGTCGCATCCCCTTTGTTGGTTGCAAGAATGAACTTCTGCTGTCCGGCTGCCGGGAACTCGCTTCCGTCTGCTGTTTCAAAAATATATGCTTTATTATAGGTAGCTCCTGCATAATCCTTCCATACGTGGTCGGTTTTACGGAACACCTGGCTCTCACCATAGGGACTGACCATACCTCCAATGAATGAGAACACAAACATTGTTACCAGAATTACAAGTCCTGCCACAGCCAGCTTATTGCGGAAAAATCTCTTGGCAACAAGCATTCCAGGGGAGAGGACTTTTACACGCTGCTCATCATCCAGTGCCTGGGAGGTACTGACATGATCGTCTTTTTTCTTTGTTGGATCTGTACTCATGTTTTTCCTCCTAATTTACTCGTACCCTTGGATCTGCCACAGCGTACAGGATGTCTGCGATCAGATTGCCGGTCAATGTAAGAAATGCCAAAAATACCATATAGAACATGGTAAACGGAATATCACCCTGGGTCAGTGCCTGATAGGATGTGTATCCGATTCCCGGGATCTGGAACAAAGTCTCTGTGATCATGGCTCCGCCAAACAGGTTTGGAAGTGTACTTCCAAGGATGGTGATGATCGGAATCAGAGTATTTCGGAACGCATGGTGATAGACCACCTTCTTCTCCGGTACACCCTTAGCTCTTGCAGTACGGATGTAGTCTGCATTTAATACCTCCAGCATGTTGGTTCTGGTGTAACGCATCAGGGAACCAACGCTGACGATGGTCAGGGTGATCACCGGAAGGATCAGATGCTGCGCCATATCCAATACCTTTCCAACGCTGCCGTAAGACTCATGCATACGGCTTACAATACCATACAGGTCCACCCATTTCAGATTGATGGAGAAGATCCATTTCAAAATAGTGGCAAAGAAGAAGGACGGCAGGGAAATACCGATGAGGGCAAACACTGTCACCGCATAGTCTACTTTGCTGTACTGCTTGGTGGCCGATATGATTCCCAGAGGGATTGCAATGATGATCTCCAACAGGAACGAGGCCAGCGCCAGTACAAAGGAATACCAGATTACACTGGAGAATTTCTTGGTTACCGGCTGATGGAAGATCCAGGATTCTCCAAACTCACCGTGAAGTGCTTTTCCAAGCCATACAAAATATCCTTCCAGAACCGGCTTATCCAGTCCATAGGAGGCATTTAATTCCGCAACCAGCTCATCATAAGGCTTAGCGCCCTGTTTCATGGACATGTCGCGGGCTCTTCCTTCTACATAAGAGGTAGGAAGGCTTCTCTCAATTGAGTAAATGATCATGGAAACGAAGAACAGAATCATCGCTCCCAGAAGTACACGACGTACAATAAATTTCTTCATTTAGTTTATCTGTCCTTTCCAGTATCAGGGTAAGAAGTTCTGACTGTGATGTTCTTACTGGCAGTGTGTCCTGCCGGTTCTGGCTGTATGCAATGCCCCGGCACACATCAGTACCCAAGGCATACTGCCAGTAAGGCAGTGGGCTCACTTATTAGGGTGAGCCCACTGCGCTAGTCTGACTTCTTCAGTTTATACCTTTAGTTCATCTCGATGTTCTCGATATCTTTATACCAATAATAGAATGTAGAAACATCTTTTGTAAAGGTATCTGCATTTACACGCTCAGGGCTATAGATAATGCAGTTCTGTCTCTGATATACCGGAATCTCAACTGCCCAGTCAAGAATGATATCCAGGCACTGTTTGTAAACAGATTTTCTGTATTCCTGATCTGCGGAAGAACGAGCGTCGATAATATCCTGATCCAGTGTAGCGTCATTGATGTGGTAGTAGTTACTCTTTACGCTCTCGCTGTGGTATGTCTGATACATATCAGGATCGATTGTTGCCTGCCATGCAGCTGCCCACATTTCTGCTGTACCTGCATTTAAAGCATCCCACATGATGTTAGAGTCTGTAACGTCATTGATCTCAAGTGTGAATCCGATGGACTCAAGTGCTGCCTTAGCATCTGTAAGGATTGCAAAGCTTGGGTGATCTCCACTTCCGTCAGCGCCGATGATGATCTCATAGGACATCTTAGCACCTTCCGGAGCTGCTGTTACTTTGCCATCTTCTACAGTGTAGCCAGCTGCCTCAAGGTAGCCAAGAGCTGCCTGTGTAGCTGCTGCAAATTTCTCATCATCAGACATGTCATCTGTGTAAAGCGGATTTCCGTCAACATCTACAGAGTAAGCTGCCTTATAATCTGCATCAGATTTCTGAGGAGCTGCCCAGGATGTATTGGAGATCGGGTAGTTGATTACGGAAGCAGCATCGCCATAGTAGGAATCGATTGCTACGTCACGATATACAGCAAATACAGTTGCAATTGCTTTTCTTAAATCCTTGGATGCATCAGAGCTTCCATCATCACCAACTTTTACAGTGTTAGCGTTGATACCGATGTATCCATATCCAAGGTTGTCTGTTGCGTTAACCATGATCTTGTCGCCATCAAGCTCGCCGTTGCTGTTGATGCTCTTGATCTGGTCAAATGCAGATTTGCTTCCGGATGGATCGGAAAGGTCGATTGTACCCTGCTCAACACCGGCAATCTTATCTGCGTCGGAAGTCTCTCTCCACTGAAGGTACTTGATCTTAGGAGCACCTTTGTAGTAGTTCTCGTTTGCTTCCAGATATACGGTCTTGTTCTCATATTTCACAAATTTGTAAGGACCTGCACCAAGTGGCTGGTTTGCTTTGTCACGTACTGCGGAAAGGTCGCCTCTTGTGAAACCGAACTGATTGTTGTCATAGTCATAAAGAGAAGCATCACCATAGTAATGCATTGGCTCAACGATTACGCCAAGATTGTAGATTGTAGTAGCAGAGAATCCGTCTGTTGTGATCTCAACTTCGTAATCGCCAAGTTTCTTGATTCCTTCGATGTTAGCAACTTCCTCGCCCTCACCTGCAGCAGTTTTCTGCTCTACCAGGTATTCCTGTGCAATTGTTGTAGCATCTTCATTGAAATATTCCTCATCGCCGTATGCAGTTGCAAGAGCTACATAATCTGTACCATACTGGTCAGCGATCTCATTAATGATTGTATCCTGGTCTTTGCCGTCTACGCTGTAGCCGTCTTCGGTAGCGTAGAGCATTGCGAAGAATTCGTCACCGCTTGCAACACCGTAAGCGTCTGCGTAATCTTCCCATGCAGTCTGTGCCCAGTCATACTCAGAGGTAAGAAGCGGAACGATCAGGTCAGATTTCACCTTCTCTGCTACTTCGTCTGGCATGTCAGCTAATACATTTGCAACATCCTCATCTGTGATAGAGTCTGCTGCTGTGGAATTCAGACGGTAGTTCTTCATACCTTTGATGTTGGTGGAATACAGAGTTGCATTTCCATCATAATCAGTATCTGAATATACATATAATGTGAAAATAAGGTCATCTGCGGTAAGCGGCTCACCATCAGAGAATTTTACATCATCGCGAAGTTTGATGTCATAAACAGTCTCATCCTCGCCCTGTGTAACTGTAATATCAGAAAGTCCTGTGTAAGTATACTCTGTTCCGTTATACTCAGTAGTCTCTCCCTCAATACCATTGTAGATAACAGCACCTGCGCGGTCGTTATCAAACAGATATGCTCCTACGATATCGGAGATCTGCTGATCCGGAACTGCTTCTGCGAACATTCCACAGAATTTCTCGGAGAAGTTGGTCTGTCCAACAACCAGCGGTGTATCGGAAGAACCTCCCTCAGTCTCTTCTGCTGCATCAGCTGTGTCTTCTGCAGCGTCTGCATCCTCAGCAAAAACAGGAACACTCACTGTTGTTGCTGTCATGACGCCTGATAATAACAGGGCCATTAACTTCTTCTTGCTCATATCATATCCTCCTTTTTGAGATATTTTATTGTAACTATTCACAGGGTATGTTTCGAACATACTCCTGAGGCCAGCTACTACAGACAACCTGAAAATTTGTTGTCTTATACCTCTCTATTTTACCATGTTTTATTACATGTGCAATAGCTATATGGCGAAATATGTCTGGAATTTTGTCCATAATTGTCAAAAACTGAAAGATTTTTACTCAAAATTTGTAAATTTCGCTTTAATCTGCCAGTTTTGCGCAGTACTAACACTTCCCAGTGCTAAAATCATCACAGCGGCTGCCTCGAATAATAGTTCCCTTGTAAAAATAAGATTTTCGAAATCTTTTAACAAAAAAATCAGGTTTGCCACGCTTGTAAAAAGTCCCAGTACCGTGATGGCAATGCTGCACCTTACCGGACGCCGCACCCCTTTTTCATACTGTGCACAGGTCATATGCCCTATATGCTTTTCCGGGATTACCACCTGTGAGTGAGCTTTTCCCTCCTGCTGTCTGCAAAAAAGAAATAAGGAAGCACCTCCCATGATTCCATAGGAAACAGGGAATACTACCACCATATAGGGAAGTAATATCCAGAAGATCCTGCTTCCTTCATTGTTCAGCATCAGGCTGGCAAAATAGATCACAAGGGCGGCTGCCATAAGAACTGTATTGTTAAGGGCATGTCTTTTCAGCTCCTTCACTGACAGGCTGCTGCCATACCATTTTCCGGTATATTCAAATTTTTCCCCTCTCTGGCGGTAATCATTCCCATATTTTTTCACAATTCTTCCTCAACTTTCCTGTGAGTTCCCAATCTATTACCTGAAAGTGCTTTTCCTTCTCACAGTCTTTGCCTGATGACTCAACCCAGCTTCTTATCCAACTCATCCACAATCTTCTGAATGCAGCCATCTGTAAATGGAACTGTAAGTCCCACCTGTTTCAGCATGGACGGATAGAAATCACTTGCAGAAAGCCGGCAAAGCTTCATATAATCAGCCCACGCAGCGTCATGATCTTTCTCCATGCGGATCTTAAACTGGAATGCACAAAGCTGTGCAAGTACATAATCAATATAGTAGAAAGGCATCTCAAAAATGTGGTGCTGTCTCTGCCAGTAGCCGCCTTCTTCCATAAACCTGCAGCCAGTGGAATCCATATATGGGCGGTACTCCTGCTCCAGCCTGTTCCATGCATCACGTCGCTCCTTAGGTGTAAGCTCCGGATTGCCGTATACAATGTGCTGGAATTCATCCACCATTGTTCCATAAGGAATAAAGTCGATGGCATCCTCAAGATGCATCTTGCGGTAATCATCGCCTCTTTCCCCGAAGAAAAGCTCGATCCATGGTTCCGCAAAGAATTCCATGGACATGGAATGGATTTCTGCTGTCTCCATGGTCAGATACCTGGAGTGATCGGCGATCGGATCCTTGCAGGATACATAACTCTGAAATGCATGTCCACACTCATGTGTGATTACATCCACGTCACCACTGGTTCCGTTAAAGTTTGCAAAAATAAACGGTACACCATAATCCGGAAGCTCCGTCATGTAACCACCGGTAGCCTTATTCTTACGTCCGAATACATCAAAAAGCTCATTCTCCATCATCATGTTGAAGAAATCCCTTGTCTCATCAGACATCTCCGTGTACATTTTGCGGCCGCTCTCAAGAATCTCCTCAGGAGTACCGATCGGCGCCGGATCTCCCTGTGGGAAATAAACACCCATATCATAATAACGAAGTGCATCTACCCCAAGGCGTGCCTGACGGTTCTTGTGCATTCTGGAAGCTAACGGTACAAATACAGTCTTAATCTGCTCGCGAAGCTTCTGTACATCTTCCTTGGTATAAGAATTACGGTTCATGCGGAAGTAGCCCATATCAATGTAATTCTCAAAGCCCAGCATCTGTGCCTGTCTGGTACGGTTCTTCACCATCAGATCGTAGATTTCATCAAGCTCAGCCTGGTTCTCCTCAAAGAAGCCTGAAAAAGCATCCCATGCTTTCTTACGGGTATTCCGATCCTGGGAGCGCATATACTTGCGCATAAGGGAAAGGTTCAGTTCTTCTCCTTCCCACATGATCTTGGCAGAAGCGATCAGCTTGCTGTAACGGGAAGCAAGGGCATTCTCCTCCTGCATCAGCGGAATCAGACTGTCATCGAAAGATTTCATCTCCAGTTCCATGGACTTAAATGCAACCGGTCCGATTTTCTCTTCCATATACTGACGATATGGGGTGGCAAAAAGTACTTTCTTGTACTCATTTGTCACTGCGTTCAGTTCCGGGAGCTTCTCATCATAATAGCTCTTCTCGCCGTCATAAAACTCATTTGTCACATCTCCATCCCTGCGGATATGGGCGATGGTGTAAAGAGTTCTCACGTGATCCATCAGCTTGTTAAATTCCTGATGAATCTCGAACTGCTCTTCTCCGCTCTTCGCAGAAGATGCGCGCTGGATAATCTCTTGTGCCTGTGCGATCACAGCCGGAAAATCCACACGAGTGTAAGGCATTTCTGAAAATTTCATCTCGTTCCTCCTTTATAGACACAAATGGGCGGACAAACTTCCTAAAGCTTATCTTCAGAATGCTGTCCGTCCATTGTCGCGTATTATTTACTATATCATAATCACATCTAAATTAAAAGGCTTAAATTTATAAAAAATGTTAATAAAAGAACATTATGACGTTGAAAGTGTGTTTTGCCAAATCTTCAGATTTTATTCAGCTACGCCTTCTTCTCCTTCTTCTACGATTTCCAGATCATCAAGCGTGTCATCTTCTTTGGATTCCTCTTCATCATACTCTTCTGGTGTATATGGAGTTTCTGTCACGTTTGCCTTTTCCAGAAGAAGCTCTGTTACCTTGCTCTCATAAAGGGCATTTACAAGCGTTTCCCGTGTATAAAGAGTCTCAAAATCAGCAGGACTCTCGCCATAGTAGTCAGCATACTCATTCACATAATTCACGTATTCATCTTCTGTTACCTCAATATTATTGGCTTCGGCATATGCACTGATGAAGAGGCGGCGGTTTACAAGATTTTTGGCTTCTTCTGCAATATCATCCTCTGTAACCCCGAACATATCCAGTACATCATTTACATCTCCGTCTTCCTCTACAAACATGGAATAACCGGAGAGTGCCTCTTCCCTGCATGCCTCAAACAGGTCGTCCGGATATTCTCCCGTAAACTCTGTACGTGCCAGGCAGGCAGAAATCAGATCTTCTGTCTCATCATAAGTACTCTGTTCCTCATAGGACTGCTCCAGATATTCTTTTACAGAAGCCTCATATTCTTCCTTCGTGTCATACCCGGTATAATTCTTCACATAATCCTCATCATATTCCGGAGTATTGGAAGCTGTAACATCTGTTATCTCCACTGAAAAGTCAACGGTTTTTCCCTGCCAGTCTTCCTGCCAGGTATCATCTCCGTACGTGATGCTGAAATCCAGTTTATCTCCAGTGGAAACACCTGTCAGCTTCTGGTCAAATTCTGCACCAAATTCTTCCTGTCCCAAGGTGATAAAAGTCTCTTCCGGCTCAGCAGCTTCCTCACCCTCCACAGTGGCAGTAAGATTCATATATACAATATTTCCGTCCTCGGAAGGTGCATTGGTAGACTGCTCATCGCTGGCATCTGCCAGCTCTTCCTGGATCTCATCCTGTACCATATCGTCTGTGATCTCATAGGTATACCTGGTAACCTCTACACCATCATAATCTCCAAGAGTCACATAATCAGAAGCATTCTGAACCAGATATTCAGAAGGAGTAATGGGATCAAGAGCTGCTTCTTCCTCTGCATCATCTGCATCGATCACTTCATTATTCTCTACATCCTGTGAAAATTCAGGATCCAGTTCTTCTCCATCTTCATCCGGATCAGCAGCTGTCAGATCATCCTCTGCTGTGCTCTCCTGGGTAGTATTGTCCGTGTTTTTCTGCTGAGAAGCATTATCTCCACAGCCTGCAAGTACTGTCATAGCTGCCAGCGCAGCAAGAACATATCTTTTTTTCATATTTTTATTCCTTTCTGATAACTGTATAGCTAAGAGCCAGCTATCCTTTCTATATGTTTCACATGTTATTTAAAAATAATATAACATTTTCGAAATATTTTGTAAACTTTCTTTTCCTATGGACACTTATTTTTCACAAATCGTATTGCCGTCTGAAGAATAAAAAATCCTCTGCATGCTGCACCATACAGCATAAGCAGAGGATTCTGAAATTTCAATATTCTATCAAACCAATCCCTGTTATCTTTCCTCTCGGAAGTAGGAAAGTCCCAGACTTTCCGGAGGCTGATTTTCTTTTTTCTTTCGGAAGCTTACTACAACCAGAACGATAATGGTAACCACATAAGGAACCATCTGGATCAGGTCTGTGACATAGCTTGCAACCTTGATTCCAAGAATACTTGGAAGGAACTGATACAGCCAGTAGAGCATACCGAAAAGATACGCGCCCCAGATACAGTTCAGAGGTTTCCATGTGGTAAATATAACCAGTGCAACTGCCAGCCAGCCAAGAGCCTCGATCTGTCCCGTTGTCGCCCAGATGCCCTGATTATAATCCAGAACGTAATATAATCCGCCGATTCCGGAAAGACCGGCACCAATACAGGTTGCCAGATATTTATATTTGGTTACATTGATTCCGGCTGCGTCTGCAGTTCCCGGATTTTCACCTACAGCCCGAAGATTCAAACCTACTCTTGTTTTGTTCAGCACGTAATGCAGCACAACAGCAATGATGATTGCCGCATATACCAGAAAACCATAGGCAAAAACAGTTTTACTTACAATTCCCAGCTTACTGGACAGGAGTGGAATCTTCTTTGAAAAAGAAGCGTATGCCAGCGGTGCTGCAGTGTAGCTTGCACCATTTAAAATAAATACACCAAAGAAATTAGCAACGCCCATACCGAATGTGGTAAGTGCAAGACCGGTTACATTCTGGTTTGCACGAAGGGTAATGGTAAGGAAGCTGAAAATCAGCCCTCCCAGCATGGAGGCTGCAATTGCTGCCACAAGCGCCAGGATCACACATATCCAACCCTTTGGATCTGCTGAATTTTTCTCGTAAAAATAGGAGCTGGCGAAGCCAGCAAAGCCGCCAAGATACATAATTCCCGGAACACCAAGATTCAGGTTTCCGGATTTCTCAGTGGTAATCTCACCCATGGAACCAAACATGATAATTGTTCCAAATGGAATTGCCCTGATGATCCACGCAATCAGATTACTCATTTAGTGCACCTCCTTTTTGGAACCACGGAAAATCATTTTATAGTTGATGAAGAATTCACTTCCAAGGATAAAGAACAGAATCACGCCTTCAATAATACTTGCTGCATAATCGTTCAGGCTGTATGCAGAAGCAATCTCTGCTGCACCTTTGGAAAGGAAGATCAGCAGGAAGGAGATCAGAGCCATATAAAACGTATTAAACTTTGCAAGCCATGCTACAATAATGGCGGTAAATCCGTTTCCACCTGCAGATGTGGTGGAAATGGTCTGGTCTCTTCCTGCTACGATCAGGAAACCAACCAGACCGCAGATAGCACCGGAAATGATCATGGTACGGATGGTTACCCATTTAACATTAATTCCGGCATATCTTGCTGTGTTCTCAGATTCTCCTACTACGGTAATCTCATAGCCCTGTTTAGAATATTTCAGATAGAAGAACATTACAAACATGAGAATCATTACAATGAGAATGTTAATATTATATCTCTGTCCCATAAACTGCGGGAACCATCCAACCTGTGTAGACATGTTCAGCTTACCAAGGCTGGAAGCCTTTCCTCGAAGGATATTGGTCATGCATGCAACAATACTGGTTGCCACATAATTCATCATAAGGGTAAAAAGTGTCTCATTTGTATTCCAGTACGCCTTGAATACTGCCGGAATAAAGCCCCAGAGACCTCCGGCAATCACGCTGGTAAGGAACATCACCAGAAAAAGCACCGGGGTAGGAAGGCTGGCACCACATTTTACCATAACCATAGCTGTGGCAAGGCCTCCCATCAGCACCTGTCCCTCTGCGCCAATGTTCCAGAAGCGCATTTTAAACGCAGGAGCAAGGGCAATACCAATGCAGAGAAGGGTTACCAGATCTCGCATTGCCCAGGAAAAACGGATGCTTGTCATAAAAGTACCATTTAACATAACACCATATACAGATAATGGATTCAGGCCTGTTACACTATAAATAAAAATCGCGTCTACTACAAGCGCCAGAATAATGGCAGCCGCACGAACCCATACCTTGTACCCGAAGCTACTTCTGTCACGCTTAATAATTCGGATCAAGGGTTCTTTAGTTTTTGTGTCACTCATTTATTTTCCCTCCTTCCGAAGATTTGTCATAAGAAGTCCAACTTCTTCTTTCGTAGTCGTTCTGGCATCCAGAATACCATTCTCTTTACCGCCGCAAAGTACCAGAATACGGTCACACAGATCAATGAGAACGTCCAGATCCTCACCTACATAGACTACGGCAACCCCCTCTTTCTTCTCTTCATCCAGAAGATTATAGATGGTATAAGAGGTATTGATATCAAGGCCTCGCACTGCATAGGCAGTCATCAGTACAGTAGGTGCTTCTGCAATCTCACGGCCTACCAGAACCTTCTGTACATTTCCTCCGGAAAGGCGGGATACCGGAGTATTCAGGCTTGGAGTCACAACTTCAAGCTCTTCCTTAACCTTCTCTGCCATTTTCTTCGGGGTACGCATATCTGTAAGCGGGGATGCACCCTTTCCATAGCTTTTCAGAAGCATATTTCCGGTCATACCCATAGAACCTACAAGGCCCATTCCCAGACGGTCTTCCGGCACAAATGCAAGGTGAACACCTGCATCACGGATTTTCTTCGGTGTTTTTCCAACCAACTGAAGGGGCTGATTTTCTTTTCCTCTTTCGTAAAACTCAATACTGCTGCCCTGGCCTGTAATCTGAAGTCCTGCAATGGCTTCCAGAAGCTCTTTCTGTCCATTTCCGGAAATTCCGGCAATTCCCAGGATTTCACCTCCATAAACGTCAAAGCTTACATCATCCAGCACCTTAATGTCCTCCCGGTTATAGACGGTCAGATGGGAAACAGAAAGTCGTTTCACCGGATTTACAGGTGCGGAACGGGCAATATTCAGTTCCACCTTCTTGCCTACCATCATCTCTGTGAGAGAATTTTCAGTGGCCTCGCAGGTATCTACGGTACCTATGTACTCTCCTTTTCTCAGAATGGCAACGCGGTCGGAAATCTCCAGAACCTCGTGAAGCTTATGGGTAATAATGATAACGGATTTATTATCTGCCTTCATATTTCGGATAACCTCAAACAGACGGGCTGTCTCCTGAGGTGTCAGTACTGCTGTCGGCTCATCCAGGATCAGAATGTTTGCACCTCTGTAAAGAACCTTTACAATTTCCAGAGTCTGTTTCTGGGATACGCTCATCTCGTAAACCTTCTGATTCAGGTCCAGATCAAAGTGGTACCTGTCACAGATAGCCTGTGCTTTTTTACGAACCTCTTTCAGATCAAATTTCTGTTTTTTATCAAGACCAAGCGCAATATTCTCAGTGGCACTGAATACGTCGATCAGTTTAAAGTGCTGGTGAATCATACCGATTCCCAGATCGTAGGCATCTTTTGGAGAGCGGATTTCCACTTTCCTGCCGTCTATCATGATCTCGCCGGAATCTGGAAAATAAATACCGGAGATCATATTCATAAGAGTGGTCTTGCCACTTCCATTTTCTCCCAGAAGGGAGAGAATCTCACCTTTTTTTACGTCAAGGTTGACATTTTTGTTGGCAACAACTTTTCCAAATGTTTTGGTAACATTTTTTAATTGAATGGCATATTCCAAAGTGTTGTGCCTCCCTTCCCGTTTTATAATCAAGGCAAAACAAGCTCTTCTGGTTTTGAGCTTCTGGTTTTGCCTATCTTTGAAGCGTTCGCCAAAATCCCACATCCGCGTGGATTTTAACTTTCCCGCTTACGAAACAAAAGGGAAGCCTTTTTACAGCTCCCCTTTTGGATTTCATGTAATTCGATAACTGTTCAGGTTTCTTCCCAGCTACCTGCTCCGCGATGCACAGAAATCATGCTTCGCAGGATTTCGCATTACTGCTTATTCAACAGCGTCTGCGTCCTCTGTGATTCCATCAATACGAAGTGTAAAGTATGGAGCGCTTCTGAATGTGGACTCTGCAAAGTGTCCATCCTCGATAGCCTCAACAGTCTCGCCCTGATATACAACAGTTGCAGGATCAGTTGTGTAATCCATGAAGGAAAGGTCAACCGGTGCAGAAGTAACTTCCTCGCCGCCTACAGTAAATGTAGAGGTATCAAACACCTGAAGAGAACCGTCTTTCAGTTTGCTCTCGATATCAGCAACATAGTCTGCAGTTCCTTCTGCACAGGACTCACCAAGTTCTGTGATTCCTACTGCATCGTCATTATATCCTGCGGACCAGTCCTGCTCAAGGTCACCACCGCCCATTACGGTTGCAATTGCATGTTTGTAGTATACTGCCCAGTTATTGGTAGCAGAGGTAAGTGCTGCTGTAGGAGCAGTCTCAAGCATATCAATATTGTAGCCTACAGAGTAGCAGATCTTGCCATCATCGTGAAGCTTCTGTGTAGCTGCAGGAGCACCTGTAGAGTCTGCATGCTGTCCGATGATCACACAGCCGTTTGCAATAAGTGCCTCAGCTGCTGCACCCTCTTTGTCAATATCGAACCAGGAGTTTGTGTACTTAACTTCCATTACAGCGTTCGGAACAACGCTCTTAATACCAAGGTAGAATGCAGTATAACCAGAAACAACCTCAGCGTAGCTGAATGCTCCAACATAGCCAACCTTTACATTACCGTCTGCATCAAAGCTGTCTGGCTGTGTCTCTGTAGTAAGAGTACCATCCTCAAGAATCTCTTTCAGCTTCAGACCAGCTACAACACCGGATACATAGCGGGATTCATAGATGTTGGTGAATGCATTCTTGAAATTCTCGCATCCGCTGATTGCTGCAAAATCACCTGTCATGGAAACGAATGTTACATCCGGGTATTCCTGAGCAGCCTGTACCAGATAAGTCTGATGTCCATAGCTGTTACCGATTACTAGGGAGCATCCCTGTCCAACAAGGTCGATTGCTGCATCGTAGCAGCTGGAGTCTTCCGGAACTTTGTATTTCCAGATGATCTGGCTGTCGTCAAGGCCCAGCTCTTTAGCTGCTTCCTTAACACCGGCGATATGAGCTGCAGAATATCCTTCTGTCTCATCACCTACAAGAATAACTCCCATCTTGAAGTTCGGATCAGCTTCAACGCTGTCCTCGTCAGCGGCATAAACAACAGAAGCGAAGGCGGTCATTGTAAGCACCATCACTGCTGCAAGAAGAAGGCTGACTACTTTTCTACACATTTTTTTCATTTTACTTCCTCCTTGATATTTTTATTTGCCTGAGACTTTCCCCCTCTATGTAAGAAAAATCTTAAACGTTACAGTTATTTTATTTTTTTTCTAATTAAATGTCAACCATTTATATATAATTCAAAAAATATTTTTGAACAAATGATAATTTTTTTGTAAAAATATTTTTACGCGTTCTTCATAATCTTACTTTATCATTTTTCTTATTAGCCACGCGGAAAGCTCTTGGCGTTACCCCATATCTTTCCTTGAATACACGGTGAAAATAACTGTTGTTCTCATATCCCACTGCTGCAATGATATCGCTGATGGGAAGGTCTGTATCACACATCAGTTCCACAGCCTTGCTAAGACGTTTCCGCTGAAGCAGCTCCTTAAAATTAAAGCCTGTTGTTTTTTTTATCATTTTGCTTAATACATGCATGGGAAGGTGAAGCATATCGCATAGCTCAGTCAAGGTGGCCGTGCGGTATTTCTGCTCAATATAATCCAGAGTCGTCATGGATATCATGTTCTCGTACTGATTTGGAAGGCGCATTTCCACATA
Organism: Ruminococcus sp. D54t1_190329_F1; assembly: GCF_015551645.1. Classification (NCBI taxonomy): domain Bacteria; kingdom Bacillati; phylum Bacillota; class Clostridia; order Eubacteriales; family Oscillospiraceae; genus Ruminococcus; species Ruminococcus sp. D54t1_190329_F1. The sequence continues at coordinate 189,307 of NZ_JADNDC010000001.1, read as the reverse complement.
CTGTACAGAGTCCATAAGGTAAAGAAAAATAAGTCCCATGGTAGTCTGATTGATTTTATTCTGGTTGCCCCTTCCTGTTACAAGGGAATAAATAATATTTTCCAGAAGATTCTGGATCTGCAGCACCTCAGATACCTTAAAATGAAGATATTCTCCCTGCTGGTTATCCCGGCGCAGTACATTCACCAGAAAATCTGCCAGAACATTATTATTTCCTGCCATTGAATATGCCACATCAAAAAACTCCGGCAATACCATAAAATTTATGGCAATGTCACTCCTGCCAGCTGCAAGAATCTCATGATGGGTAAACTGATTCAGAAAAAGCAGTTCCCCTTTTCGCACAATAACCTGTTTGCCATCTATAATATTCGTAAGAGTTCCCTCGCATACGTAGAGTACTTCCACATAATTATGGCGGTGAAGGGGAAAATGAACAAACCTGGTATGGGTGCGGATTGCGATCAGCTTTCCTTCCTCCAGCATCTTATTGCTGTCAATGGTAAAATCGCTTCCAGACGTGTAAAGATCCCTGTCCACTTCTGCGTCTCCGTTCAGGATCCTTCTCTCTTCTTCTGTAATTTCACGAAGCTGCTCCAAGAGTTCTCTCTGCACTGCACATACCTCCTGCTGCATGATTTCTGTCTTTCTAATTATATACACAAAAAGAAGTTAGTGTCAAAACCTCTTTTCACACTAACTTCTTCCGCTATTTTTAATCTCTATTTTTTCTTTTTCAGGACCCTGGTTGCCAGCGGCTGCATAATCTCATCCGCTGCGCCGTAGATCACTTCATATTCTGCTGGAACCGGAACTGCCTTGGTTTCTCTTGCATAGTTCTGGATAAACAGATATTCATTTTCCTGATTTTCACGTAAGGTGACAGAAACCTCTGCCGGTACGAATCCCAGCGGTGCCTGAATGCCAGCTTCCTTTGCTGCCTTTCCGTAGAAATCACTGTAGAAAGCCTGTTCCATATCTGCGCCAACGTAATATACGTGACCTTTTCCATATGCTTTATGTGTCACTACAGGAGCTCCCGCATAGAAGTCATCGCCATAGCGCATAAGCACTTCTGCGTCAGAAACCTTTACCAGCTCACAAAGGTTCTTGCAAGTGTAGGTGCCGCTGATTTCCAGATGATTGCCCGGTTCTGAAATTCCATGGTTCTCTTCCCAGTCATAAAGAGCATCGATCTCCGTAGTACGAAGACCGGCTGCCTCCATAAGCCCGTATGGTGTTCCTCCAAGGAAGCACTTGTCTGTACCATCCACAAGGCCGGTCCAGTAAGTGATCACCAGGGTTCCGCCATTTTCTGCATATGCTCTTAATCTTTCTTCGTAACCATCTTTGAACATATAAGCCATTGGCGCTGCCACGATCTTATAGCTGGAAAGCTCATGCTCCATAGAGATCACATCCACATTCAGTCCCTGTTCCCGCAGGGCGCGGTACTGCTTCTGTACCGCTTCTGTGTAGAACATGTTCTCATTCCGCGGTCCCTGTGCATCCTGGATTGCCCAGTTATTTTCTCTGTCATAAAGGACTGCTGCCGGAGACTTCATCTGGCTGCCGCAGACTTCCTTCAGTGCCTCCAGAGCCTCTCCAACCTCTGTCACTTCTTTAAACACGCGGGTATCCTCTCCGCCATAGTGGTCGATCACTGCGCCGTGGAATTTTTCAGAAGCCCCCTGGCTCTGATGCAGCTGGAAGTATAAAACGCTGTCGGAGCCGTGAGCTACTGCCTGAAGAGAGGCAGCCAGCATCATTCCCGGCTTTTTCAGCTTATTGATGGGCTTCCAGTTTGTGGCAGATGGGCAGGACTCCATGAGAAGAAATGGCTGATTCTTAATGCTCCTCATCAGATCATGCTGCATACCTGCATCAATGGCAGTGAAAAATTCCTCTTTCTTATGCCAGCTTGGATAGTTGTCCCAGGATACCACATCCAGAACATCGCGGAACTTCTTGTAATCAAGACCGTTGTAATCATACATCAGATTGGCTGTTACCGGCAGTTCAGAACCACCTTCACGGATTGCAGCAACCTCTCCTTTGATAAAATCAATGGTGCGGTCTGTAACGAACCGATTCCAGTCAAGCTTCAAGGCATGAAGCTCGTTCTCCCCCTTTGGGGAAGGGGCTTCAATCTGATCGAAGCTATTGTAAATATGGCTCCAGAATGTGGTGCACCAGCTGGAATTCAGCTTCTCAATGGTTCCATATTTTTCTTTCAGCCATTCCCGGAATTTCTGCTGACAAAGAGGGCAATAGCATTCTCCGCCAAACTCATTGGAAATGTGCCACAGAATCACACCAGGATGACTGCCCAGTCTCTGGGAAAGCAGCTTGTCCATATCGTGAACTTTCTGACGATATACCGGAGATGTATAGCAATGATTATGTCTGCCTCCGAAAAATCTTCTGGTGCGGTCCGGATCCATGCGAAGGACCTCCGGATACTTATCGGCCATCCACTTTGGCCTTGCGCCTGACGGTGTTGCCAGGATCGTGGAAATTCCCTCTTTATATAAGTTGTCAATAATCTCTTCCAGCCAGCCCAGATTGTACTTTCCTTCTTCTGGTTCCAGTACTGCCCAGGAAAAGATTCCTACAGATACTGTATTAATATGGGCTTTTTTGAAATATTCAATGTCTTTTTTCAGAATGTCCGGGCGGTCAAGCCACTGCTCCGGGTTGTAGTCACCACCATGCAGCATACGGCCATATTCTATTTTTCTTGCCATCTCAATCTCCTTTTTGTTGCCATGATAAGAATATTTTTGTTACTGGTCACGGAGTGAACAGTAATGTATTTTTTCTCAAACTCCCTTAAATACAAATGAAAATTCCATCGGCTTACTTGTATCCAGCAGGTATTCTTCCTGGGTTCTTGCTCCCCAGCTGTCGTCTCCGGCAATTCCCATCTGGCCTTTTGCTACGCGCACTACTGTATAATGAATCTGGGGCAGCTCATATGGATGCATTGCATTTTCCATCTCATGAGGTGTGTATGGCAGGGCAGAGAACATCATCGGGCCGTTTTCTTTATCCATCTCAAAAAGCATTCCTCTGCCTTTCCGGTCTGTGATCTTCGCCCATCTGACCTCTTCCTTGGCACCGCATTCCTGTGGAACCATATATCTTGCCACATTATCTTTTACCATATTATCGTAGATTCCAAGCTTTGCACCTTTCTTACGGTCTGCATAGGTCTCAGCTTCTCCAAGTCCATACCAGGATACATGGTCATAATCTGCATTAAACTTGAAAATCACACCAAATTCCGGCATATCGCCAAGCTCTTTCACTGGATCATAGAAAAGTGTGGTACGAACTCTTCCATCTCCGAAAACTTCATAAGCAAGTGTACACTCAGACGCCGGAATAGTTGGAAGAAAATATGTATAGGATACCTTTACGGAATGCTCTTTTTCCTCTACCTTTGGTACATTTCCAGGTCCATATGCCGCTCCTCGGTAATCCTTATGGTTTACATACATGCTGGCAAGCTTCCACTGTCCATATCGCATTGCCATCAGATTTCCACAGTCATTGTCTGTTGGTGCTCGCCAGAAATTAGGCTTCGGAATTGCCTCGATCATTTCTTTTCCCGCATACTTATAGGAAACAAGACCACCGTTCAATACGGAGAAAAGCACCTCAAATTCCGCTCCGCGCACGCCAATATTATGGGTACTGTGAATTACCTCCAGATGCTCTGTGCAAGGTTTCACAGCTGCTTCCACCTGGTAAACATACTGTCCAAAGGCAACCTCATGACCTGCTTTCGCCCATGGCATATCCTCTTTCAAATGGAAAGAAACAGTTACCGTGTACTCACCTGCTTTCTCCTCCTTCTTAAATGGAAGAGCATATTCCATCTGGCTCAAAGGAGCCACTGCTGTATCCAGTACTTCTGTACGAATTACGTTTCCATCCTTCTGAAGGGTTACTCTGCATTCAAATGTGTCCGTATTTACAAACAGATTCTTGTTGATCACGTTCACTGAATCAGCACTTACCTGTGCGGTAATATTCTGATAATTAAATTTTACTTCCTGCATCTTCGGAGACGCATCACGATTTCCACCATATGCAATACCATTTCCACTGAAATTATAATCAGTAGGACGCTCGCCAAAATCTCCGCCATATGCCTGGAACTCTTTTCCATAACGGTCTTTTTTGTAAATAGACTGATCAATATAATCCCAGATAAAGCCACCCTGATATTTCGGCTCAGTATCTGTCAGATCTGTATATTTGTGCATAGCACCGCAGGAATTTCCCATAGCGTGGGTGTACTCACAGCAGATAAAAGGCTTGGAATCATCTTTTGCAAGAAACTCTTTAATTGCCTCCACAGATGGATACATCTGGCTTTCCATATCACTGGTTTCATTATATCTGCGGTCGTGGCAGACACCTTCATAATGTACCAGACGGGTAGGGTCTGCATTTCTAAAGAGCTGGGACATTTCAAAAATATCCTTACCACCGAAGGACTCATTTCCACAGGACCAGATCAGGATTGCCGGATGGTTCTTATCTCTCTGATACATGGAATTGGCGCGGTCTAACATCATAGACTGCCATTCCGGCTTATCATGGGGAACCACATAAGTATAGTCCTTCGTAAATTCCGCTGTATCCCAGGAGCCGTGACTTTCCAGGTTGGTCTCATCGATCATGTAAATTCCAAACTCATCACAAAGCTGGTAGATCAGAGAAGCATCCGGATAATGACAGGTGCGGATGGCATTGATGTTATTCTGCTTCATGATGGTCAGATCCTTGCGTAGCTCTGCTTCGGATACACATCTTCCTGTTATGGAACTGAATTCATGACGGTTCACACCTTTAAATACAATTCGTTTTCCATTTAAAGTCATAATTCCGTCTTTCATTTCAAATCGGCGGAAACCGACTTTCTGAGGGATCACTTCTTGAAGAATACCATTCTCATCGAAAACCTCCATGATCAAATCGTAGAGCTGGGGATCTTCTGCACTCCAGAGAATCGGATTCTCCACTGTCCAGCTAAATGTATCAGCAACACCTTTCTGAACGGTTCTGCCAGCAGCTTCAGTGGCTGCATCTTTTCCGTTCCGGTCACTTCCTGTACTTGCTGCATTTTCGCCTAAGCTCTTATTTTCCTCCAATATGGTCTGTCCATTTTTTGACAGAGCAATATGCACATTTCCCTTTCCCCAGGTGCTGGTCTTGACTTCAAACCGGGCTTTGTTAAGGCTCTCATCCGGGATTGCGCGGATCTGGAGATCATACACATGCACACCCGGTACTGTATAAAGATAAACCTCCCGGTAAATTCCAGAGAAGCGATAGAAATCCTGGTCCTCGCACCAGCTGCTGGCTGTCCACTTGAACACCTGAGCTGCCAGCTTATTTTCCCCTTCTTTCACATAATCGGTGAGTTCAAATTCTGACGGGGTAAAAGAATCTTCACTATATCCTACAAACTGGCCATTCAGCCAGAGAGCGATTCCACTTTCTGCACCCTGGAAGGAAATAAAAAGACGTTTTCCTTTCATCTGTTCCGGCACTGTGAAATATTTCACATAGCTTGCCACAGGATTGAAATGCTCCGGAATCTCCCCTGGGTGAATATCCTCGTGTCCTTCCCATGGATACTGCACATTGGCATACTGAGGTGCATCGTAGCCCTCCATCTGGATATGGGCCGGCACACGGATGTCATCCCAGTCTTTGCAGGAATAATCTTCTCTCTCGAAGCCTTTTATGGTATTTCCGTAATTGCGGGCATAATGGAATTTCCAGATTCCATTTAAGCTGTGGCGGTAAGAAGTCTCACCTGTGAAAGCCTCTTCCACGTTTGCATAAGTGATATGATCGGAGTGCGCCTCCATTCTTCCGTCTTTAAAATACTCGGGATTCTTAACTAATGAATAATCAAATTCCTTCATATATAATCCTTTCTCGATACTGTTCACTGGTAACAACAGTAACCCTTTCTCTATAAACGTTGCGGGCAATATTTTCCAGATGCCCTGCACTAGAGCGTGTTTGAAAAATCATTCCCGCAATCTGCACGCCCCACTTTGCGGGAGATTTCACCCGAATTCGGTTGCCGTAGCCCGCTACGGTGCCCTCATTCGAGCGAAATCTCCCACAAATTGTGACGCACATCTTGCAGAAAGCCTTTTTCAAACACGTTCTAGTTTTATTATAGTAATATAAACTTTCTATTTCCATGGATTTTTTACAGAACAATATATAAAAATCGTCCATAGATTGCGTATCCATGTTCAGAAAAAAGGGCGCCGCAAATAAATCGCAGCACCCTTAGATTTTCAAACTTATTTCACCGCACCGGTGATACCTTCTGCAAACTGCTTCTGCAGAACGAAGAATACAACCATGGTCGGAATGGAACAGAATAATACGCCGCACATCAGCATACCGTAATCGGTTACATAGCCTGTGATCAGGTTGGCGATCAGCATTGGCATTGTGATGGCTTTGTTATCTGTCATGATTACCTTCGGCCACAGGTATGCATTCCAGGCATTCATAAAGGTAATAACAGCGGCTGCCGCGTAGGTAGATTTCATGGTTGGAATAAACATCTGGAAAAAGATTCTCACTTCGCTTAAGCCGTCAATTCGTGCTGCTTCGATAATATCTACTGGAAAAGCTCTTGCATTCTGTCGGAACATCATGATCATAAACGGTGTGGAAATGATCGGAAGGATAAATCCGATGGATGTATTCAGAAGCTTCGCTTTTGAGAACATCTTAAACAACGGAACCATAGTAGCAACCTGAGGAACCATCATGGCAAGAAGGAGAATAGAAAACAATCTGTCTTTTCCTTTGTCATGATATACTTCGAATCCGTATCCGGCGATAGAACAGATCAGAAGACAGATCACTGTAGTCAGGATTGCATAGAAGAAAGAATTTCCAAGTGCTCTCCAAAGTGGCTGCTGGGATGTCAGGTTCTTAAAGTTCTCCATGAAATAGCTTCCCGGAATAATACGTCCGCGTGATACATCCGTGGAGGTATTTGTAGCTGCTGAAATCATCCAGTACAGCGGGAAAACGGAGAAAAATGATACAATGATCAGAAAAATGTATGTAGGAATCAATCTTCTCTGGATTGCAGATTTGTTTTTCTTAGTCACGAGTATCACCTACTTTCAAGTTGATAAATGCCAGAACCGCTACCATAATAAAGATAATAAAGGACATTGCTGCTGCATATCCGAAGTTCGGCACATTGACAAAACAGGTATTGTAAACATAATGTGACATTGTGATGGTTGAGTTTGCAGGACCACCCTTTGTCAGGTTCATGGACTCATCAAACAGCTGTAAGGTACCGTTGATGGACATGATGAAGGTCATGATAATAGTCGGCTTCAGAAGCGGTACTGTGATCTTCCAGAAGGTTTTCCATCCGTTTGCACCATCGATCTTCGCTGCCTCATAAACAGAATATTCGATGTTCTGAAGTCCTGCCAGATAGAATACCATGTTGTATCCGGTCCATCTCCAAATCAGGGCGATGATAATAACAATCTTCGCACTGGTGGAGTTTCCAAGGAAATTATATCCTGTGGAGAGAATTCCCAGTTTCATCAGAACACTGTTGACCAGACCGTCTGTTGCAAACATGGAACGGAAGATCAAGGAATAGGAAACCAGGGAAGTTGCACATGGAAGAAATACACATGTACGGAAAAAGCCTTTGAACTTCAGGTCTTTGTTGTTCAGAAGCTGTGCAAGCAGAATCGCAAGAATCAGCATGATCGGAACCTGAATGATCAGATACAGGAATGTGTTGCCAATGGACTGCTGGAACACTTTATCTGCAAGGATACGTTTGTAGTTACTGAAGATTGGATCTGCAAAACGCATATTTGCGCCGGCACCTGTCTGCAGGGAAATGATAAATGCCCGGATCATTGGATAAAAGCTCATGATGGCGATCATGATAGAAGCTGGTGCCAGGAATATCCATCCGGCAGCTTTCTGCTTCGTAGCCAGTGTCATACCTTTTTTCTTGGAATTCACAGGAACTCCTCCTTTCAAGCCTATATATACTGCAACTTTTCCATCTAACAGCTGTACCAGTGAGCAAAATATTTTTATGTGACTTTCTTTTGCTCAGCCGTACAACTGTTAGATAGGCGCCTGTATGGAGTAACAGGCATTTTCTTTGAACAGAAAACGGAGGACTACTTAGCAGTCCCCCGCCTCCTAATAATTAATTCCTATTTAATTTTAATCACTGCCCGGAAAGGATTACTCAGTCATCTTGAATGCCAGTGTATCCTGTGCTTCCTGAAGAGCGTCTTCCTTAGCTGTTCCGTTTACGATATTAACAACAGCTGTGTTTACGCACTCTCTTGCCTCATAGTGATATGGAGTCTTTGTGAACTCCGGAATATGAGAAGAGTACTCTACGATTGTTGAGAAAATCGGCTGTCCGCCAAAGAACTCGTTTGGCTCATTGTAAACATCAGACTCACCAGCTGGCAGATAGCAGGAAATAGCACCTGTCTCAGAAAGGATTGCATCATAGAAGTCTGTGCTGGAGCCAAATGTGCTTGCAAGGAAGTCCTCAGCAAGCTCTACATTCTTGCAGTTAGAGGTAATATACCAGGAAGATCCACCGTTGTTTGCATAGTTTGTAGCTGTGTCAACACCGTCAACCTTAGGCATTGTGGTGATTCCCCATAAGCCTTTCTGATCTTCTGTGGACATCAGAGTAGCTGTAATCCAGTTACCATTTACAATACCAGCAGCCTCACCGCTTGTGATGGTTGCAATGTACTCATCCCAGTTGTTTACAAGTTTCACAACGTCGTTCTGAACCAGCTCTGTGTAAAGGTCGATACATTTCTCAGCTGTCTCATTGCCAACGATATAAGCTTCGCCGTCTTCGTTAACGAAGTTCGCACCACAGGACTGGATCATCATCATAAGGGTATCGCCGCCTGTTGCTTCGCTTGTAAGAAGGTATTTGCCGGTCTTCTCGTGAATATCTTTACCGATCTCTTCGAATTTGGACCATGTGATATCTGTAAGGTCATCCAGTGTATATCCTGCTTCTTCAAGGATATCTGTACGGTAGCAGGCGATAACAGCACCGTTATCAAACGGAACACCGTAATGTGTATCATCTACCATAGAATAGGACTGTTTCAGAGCTCCGAAATCATCCCAGTTAACATTCATATCTTTCAGGTCTGTGAAAGCATCTGGATAAGCTTTCAGGAATTTCTGATAGCTGTTATCCTGCATGAGAACGATATCCGGAAGTGTGCTGTAGTCACCAGCGTTAGCTGCTGTAGTAAGCTTGGTCTGGCAGTCATCAGAAGATGTCTCGATGATATCTACTGAAAAGCCTTCATGATCAGCTGCATACTGATCAGCTGCGATCTGCATGGACTTGATATTGAAGTTCTGGTCCCATGCCCATACGGTTAATGTGTTGTCGTTGTCCTCTGCAGATACAACTGTTGCTCCTGCTGCCATGGAAGCTACCATTGCACCTGTAAGTAATACGGTAAGTACTTTTTTCTTCATAGAAATATCCTCCCTTAAAATTGTTTCTCTGTATTTCTTATGAATGTATTATACCATCCGCATATAGGGTGATGTATGCAATACCGCTCATATAATGTGCATTTTCGACCATTATGCTTATTTTTTTCTTTTTCATGTTTCATTCATTTTTTCACAATTTTTCGTCATGTTTACGAAGCATGTGGTTTTTTTTCACTAATGTACACATGTATTATTTGATTTTCTGTACTTTTTCACAAATTTTATATGTATATTTTGTGAACTATTCACATTCTTTTATTTTATTTCTATGCAAAAAAGACTTTCTGAGGATACCTGGTTTTCAGGGTATGGAGCATCTCTTCCGTAAGGTCCAGAAGTAATTTGATCTTACGTCCGTCTTCCTTAATGATCATTGTGTAATAGGGAGTATCTTCTTCATAGGAAGTATAATCATACTTCTTTAAGTGCTCTGTTCCACCGTTCTTTTTGTATTTTGCCACTGAGCCATGCCAGTGAGGGGCTACCACCTCCAGCTGCCGGAGGTCCAGCTCATGGGCTGTCTTACGGTACTTGTTTCCATAAATCACATCTATGGTAAGCTGTTCATTTTCCATTATGTATTCATAATCCCGCTGGCAAAAGGTCCCGTAAATAAAATAAAGACCTGCCAGGCAAAAACCAGCCAGCATAAAGGCCTGGGATATGGTAATTCCCATAACAACAAACACTACGGCAAAAAATACCATGGTCTTTTTTAATACTCCGGAAAGCCTCTTTTTCTTTCTGGTCACCTGTTCTACTATTTTGTAATCGTACATTCTACCATCCCTTCTCTGAATGAATATCAAATTTCAAGAGCTGCTGTTCATAATTTTCCGGGCGTTTCCGCCACTCTGCCGGCGACATTCCCATCAGCTGGCGGAAGTTCCGGTTAAATGTGGAATTGGTTGTAAAGCCACATTTGTAGGCAATATCTGCGATAGACTCATCCGTCTTTTTCAGGATCTCACAGGCAGTCTGAATCCTTACTTTGTTAATATATTCCAGAGGGCTCATGTGCATATAGGAGGTAAACACCCTGCGAAAATGAGTCTCACTGATATGGCAGGCTTTTGCCAGATCACCAATTCGGATATCTTCCATATAACATTGTGAAATATAGTCCACAGCCCTGGAAATCATGTTAGTGATTTTTCCTTTTTCCTCAATATTTTCTTCTGCAGAGGAACGGTTCATTCTTGCCACTTCCGCAAGCAGTGCCAATAATACCCCATTTGCTTCTTCCAGGTAAAACTCATCACTGGCACGCATAATTTCCAGTATCTTGATTATTTTGTTGGAAAGGCTTTTATATTCTGATTCTTTCAGGCAAAGTGCTTTTGAATAAATACGCTGGATCATTTTTTCTGCCCTGAGGGGCGTTCCTGCTGCCACCTGCAGAAAGCCTTCCACATCGATAAACAGATATTCCCATTTGCTGATATTTCCCACATCGCTGGTGGTCGTATGGGGAAAGTTTGGTGGAATAATGGTAAATTCCCGCCCTGCAAAACGTATAGGCGCTTCTCCTAACACCAGCTCTCCTTCGCCACTGTAGCAGAAACCGATCTCCAGATAGTTGTGAAAGTGAAGGTAATCCACATCCCTTCCATAATTCTGCACCCACTTTTCACCAAGAAGTGCCAGAATGGGGATTCCATCCTGCATCTGGTAATAGCGGAATTCCATTTTCATTTTTCGTTTTTTCGCCATGTAGTCTCCTATAACAAAATTAAAAATATAGTTTTTTTATCATACCACACTTTCCTTGTAAAAAGGGAATTTTTCTGCTATTCTCTTTTTAGATAAACGCAAAAAAGGAGGATACTTATGTCCCAAACCCAGATTTTATTATATAATTTTAAAGATGAGGATCGTCTTCGCCAGATCCGTAGATATTTGAACCGGCACAGAATCTCTGTCCGCATGGTACAGCAGCCAGAGTACCTGGAAAGTCTCGGATTTCTCTTCGAGATTCCTGGTTTTTCTAAGAATCCGGTATTTAACCTTGGAAAAAATTTTCAGGAAGAAATGATGGTGCTGAAGGATTTTTCCAGTGAGCAGCTGGATGAATTTCTGGCTTTCTTTAAGGAAAATGGCCTGCTGCCAGTGAACTTAAAAGCTATGCTTACACCGGTTACGGTTCACTGGGATTCTTTGAAGCTGCATGATGAGCTTATGAAAGAACATACGGAGATGCATTCACACAAATAAGCCAAATCAAGATCTGCTTCCTTGTCTGGATGAAGGCGCCGCAGCGGGCTACGGCAACCGAATTCGGGCAAAATGTACCGCAAAGTGTGCGTGCAGATTGCGGGAATAATTTTTCAGACACACTTTAGAGCGTATCTGAAAATCCAGGACGCGAAAGGCCCTGCACTCGGCAGGGCCTTTTCTTTATTAACATCTAATCTTAAACGGTCTGATTAGTACAGTTTAGCCATCTCTTCGATGTTGTCTGGGTTGAACTCAAGCGGAGCGCCAAGAACTACTTCTGTACCACCGTCATCAGCTGCTGTGATTGTGTAGTCACCAAGGTCACCAGCTGTGAAGGTTTCATCAGCAGCACCTGTGATCTCGTCGTTGATCAGAGCGATTGTTGTCAGAGCGGAAAGTTTTCCAAGGCCCTGCATATCCCACAGATAGAAGTATGGGCAGGAATGCTCATCATCAGCACCTGTGTACTCAAGCATCTCAGATGGAAGTCCAAGACCTGTCAGTTTGCAAGCAGATCCGTTGTCCTGAAGGTATTTAGCAGCTGCAGCGATACCAACTGTTGTAGGTGCGCAGATAACTTTCAGATCCGGATATTTCTCAAGAAGAGCTGCTGTCTGGTCTGTGGATTTCTGTGGCTCGTCATCGCCATATGCAACTTCTACAAGCTCAAGCTTGGAATATTTGTCATCCTCTTCCATAATCTTCTTCATAGCATCGATCCATGCGTTCTGGTTTGCAGCCTGAGAAGTAGCGGAAAGAATTGCGAACTGTCCCTCTCCACCTGCGATATCAAGGCAAGCATCAAGAAGAGCCTGTCCTACAGCAACAGTACCAGCCTGGTTGATGAAGATCTGACGGCTGTCTGGGTTTGTAGCAGAGTCGAAGCAGGAGATCTTGATTCCTTCATCCATAGCTTCCTGTAATTTTGCCTGAAGTGCGTTAACATCATTTGCAGAGATGCAAATTGCATCGTAGTCCTGAGAGATCAGGTTGTCAAGAACTTTGATCTGAGCATCTGCTGTAGCTGCCTCTGGGTAAACAGTATCAACTGTAGCTCCCTCTGCTTCAGCTGTCTCTACGAAGGATTTTGCAGCGATTTCGAAGAATGCGTTACCAGCTGATTTACCAACCAGTGCGATTTTCTTTCCGTCAGCGGAACCAGCCATAGCCGGAACTGCGGATCCAAGGATCATTGCTCCACAAAGAAGTGCGCTTACGATTTTTTTGTTCATGTTTTTTTCCTCCCATGGAATAATATAGTTTTTGTATTTGTAACTGCCCCGCCTTCTGCGAAGCAGTTTACAAGCTTTATAAGGTTATATATGAGTTCGTTAAGGATTTTTTATTTTGCTGTTTTTGCTTTTTTCTGAATCTCTTTGATGATGTTCGGAAGTGCAACTGCGCCGATCAGAAGCACACCGATGATCAGCAGGATAACCTGCGGATGAATGTTTCTCTGTCCAAGTCCAACACGAAGGCAGACGATGATAAATGCGGAAATCAGACCGCCTGCGATATTACCTTTACCACCTGTGGAGGAGATTCCTCCGAATACTGCCATTGCAATGGCATCCATCTCAAATCCGTTACCAGTTGTGGTATTTGCACCGAATGAGGAAGACATCAGGAACAGTGCACACAGTCCGGAGATGGTTCCCATCAGAGTGTAGATCACGAAACGGATCTTCTGTACATGGATTCCGGAGTAGTAAGCTGCAAGACGGTTGGTACCGATTGCATATACTCTGCGTCCGAAGGTACATTTTCCAAGGATAACTGCTGCGATGATTCCAAGGATCAGAACCAGGAAAAGAATGTAAGGAACACGTCCTACTTTTCCGCCAAGTGCAGCAAAGCCTTCTGTGTTTGTTACGGAAATACTTCCGCCGCTTCCAAGAACGATCTCTGCAATACCTCTGAAAATGATCTGGGTTGCAAGTGTTACGATCATTGGCGGCAGTTCTTCAAATCTGGTAAGGACAAATGCGTTTACAGCACCGCAAAGGGATCCGACCAGAAGTGTGGCAAGGATTACCACGATGAATGGAGCTCCTGTGTTTGCCACAATACAAGCCATTGTTGCGGAGAGACACACGATAGATCCAACGGAAATATCAATCTCACCAAGTACCAGAATGTATGCCATCGGCAGCATTAAGAAGATTTCTGCCAGATAAACAGGCATCTGACGGAGCAGACTCTTCAGATTATAGAACTCGGAAAAGTTTGCACAGAAAATATTTACTGCAATAAACAGGAGTACCAGAATGCCTTCCCAGCTGAAGATCATCTGTTTCACAGGGCTTTTCGGCACGTTGTTAATACTTCTTCCAGATTTTCCAGCCATGATTACATCTCCCTTCCCTTTAATGCATTTTTGTCAGCTGTACGCTGTAAAACAATGTTTACAACAACTACTACAAGAATGATAACACCCTTGATGGTATTCAGCCACAGCTGATCGAAGAATGGGATCAGCGGAAGTGCTTTTGCGATGGTTGCAAGGATCAGGGATCCAAGAAGAGCACCAAGTACTGTACCACGTCCACCACTCATGCTTACACCACCGATAACGCAGGCTGCGATAACGTCCATCTCACCGCCCTGCTGCATATCAGGCATTGCAGAAGCGTAAATAGAAACCTGAAGGGCTCCGCCAAGACCTGCAAGAAGACCCATGATAGTGTAAACAAGAAGCTTAATATTTTTTACATTAATACCGGAAACTTCAGCTGCGCTCGGGTTACTTCCTACTGCATAGATTCTTCTTCCGATGGTAGTCCATTTCATGAATACGAAGAAGATCACATAGCAAAGGATGATCACCCAGATTACAAGGCTCATTCCCAGGAATTTTGTTGTTGCAAAATTTTTAAATTCACCAAGGGCTGCTGCACTTGCCCACTCACCATTGTGGGAAACCAGATATCCCATTGCACGGTAGATGTACATGAAGCCCATTGTTGCAATGATCGGAGGTACATCTGCTCTGGAGATTACAAGACCTACCAGGAAACCACATGCGATTCCGATTGCCAGCGCGATCACAAATGCCAGGAAAGTACTGGAAATGTGTTCATATTTCAGAAGCATACCAATTGACATACCAGTCAGTGCCAGAGTAGACATGATGGAAATATCAATTCCACCTACCAGCATAACACACAGCATACCAAGTGACATTACCATTGTTACAGCATTGTTTTTCAGCATATCCGTCAGAGACTTGAATGTAAGGAATGACGGGCTGATGATTGTGATTACTACGAAAAGCAAAACCAGGATCACTGCAAGCAGTGCTTCACGGGAACCTGTCAGCTTTTTCATGAAAGATTTCTTTTCCATTATTTAGCTGCCCCCTTTCCGGTTGTACCTTTCTCCATTGCCAGCTCAAGGATCATCTCCTGAGTTGCTTCGCCTCTTCCCAGCTCACCAGTCTTACGTCCGTTGCACATTACAACGATTCGGTCAGACATTCCCAAGATTTCAGGCATTTCAGAGGAAATCAGGATAATTGCGTAACCCTTCTTTGCAAGATCACCCATGATCGCATAAATCTCAGCCTTGGCACCAACGTCAACACCTTTCGTCGGCTCATCCATGATAACAACCTTCATCTCCTGGCTAAGAGCCTTGGCAACTACAACCTTCTGCTGGTTACCACCTGACAGAGAGCTTGCAGGCTGGAAAATATCAACGGCTTTGGTATCAACCTCTTCCAGAAGTCTCTTGGAAAGATCTCTTTCTGTCTTCTCGTCATTGAAGCCTTTTTTTGCATATTTGCTGATAGTTGGAAGTGTTACATTTCTTCCAAGTCCCCAGCTCATGATCAGACCTTCCTTCTGACGATCCTCCGGAAGAAGGATAATTCCTTCCTTCATTGCGTCAGACGGCTGTTTGATATGTACTTCTTTTCCTTCCAGATAAACCTTTCCTTCATCTGGAGTTGTGATTCCACAGACGCTCTCTACAACCTCTGTACGACCTGCACCAACCAGACCTGTAAGACCTACGATCTCGCCAGCGTGTACATTGAAGGAAACATCTTTGAAATATCCGGTGCGGGATAAGTGCTCGATACGAAGCATTTCATCACCGATCTTAACCTCCGGTTTCGGGAACAGATCCTTGATCTCACGGCCAACCATGGCTTTAATCAGGTCTGCATTGGTGATTCCGTCTACATCATAGGTACCAATATACTGAGAGTCACGGAAAACAGTAACTCTGCTTGCCAGGCGGTACATATCCTCAAAACGATGGGAAATGAAGATAATGGAAACACCTTTTTCCTTCAACTGATCTACGATTCTGTAAAGCTCCTCGGATTCTCTCTTTGTAAGAGAAGCGGTAGGCTCATCCAGAATAACGATCTTTGCATTTGTGGACAATGCCTTTGCGATCTCAACCATCTGCTGCTGGGCAACACTTAAGGTTCCCATTTCTGCTGTGGAATCGAAATCTGCATTCAGCTGCTTCAGAAGCTTGTTTGCCTCCTCGTTCATGGCCTTCCACTGGATCATGTGATTCTTCTTGATCTCATGTCCCATAAAAATATTCTCAGCCACTGTTAAATGTGGATAGGATGTGGGGTGCTGGTAAACAGCTGCAATTCCTGCTTCCTGTGCATCCTTCGGACCTTTGAAATCCACTTTTTCTCCAAACAGGTACATTTCGCCTTCTTCTGCTTTATGTACACCGGTAATTACTTTAATGAAGGTAGATTTACCTGCACCGTTTTCGCCCATCAGTGCATGAACTTCGCCAGGCTTTAACTGGAACTGTACATTGTTCAGTGCTTTAACGCCGGGGAAAATTTTCGTAATGCCTTTTAATTCAAGAACATATTCAGACACGGCTTTTTCTCCTCCCTTTCTTGATCTGTTATTATTCTACCACCTGTGCACTTTGTTTGAAAATGGGAAAATATTTTGAAACAGGGTAAAATATTTTCCACTTAATGGGTAAAATTTTCCACCCGGTTTTAAATTTTTCACAAAACTGCGTGCTTTTGGTATCGTATTTTGGATATAATTGTGGTATGATGGGTGTGGTATTTTTATTAATACGTTTTTATAACCTTGCAGATAACTGTTCATTTCTTTCACAGTTACTGTCCTTTCACTAATCAGGAGCTCCGGTAATTTCCAGAGCCCCTATAACGGAGATTCATTATGAAATTACTGATCGTAGACGACGAAGAGCTTACCCGCACCGGTGTAATTTCTTCCATTGACTGGCAATCCATCGGAATCCGGGAGGTTCTTCAGGCGGATGATGGAATAAACGGAATTGAAGTGGCCAGAGTACACAGACCGGACATTGTGCTATGCGATGTACGTATGCCCCGTCTGGATGGAATCGCAATGCTGGAACGGCTGGAAGAAATTCTTCCTGATATTGTTCCTGTTTTTATGAGCGGATATTCGGATAAAGAATATCTAAAGGCTGCCATCAAGTTAAAAGCCGTCAATTATATAGAAAAGCCTCTGAACCCTGTGGAAATCCGGGATGCCATCGTGGAAGCCCGTGATCTTTGCCTGGAAAAAAAACGCACCCGGCAAAATGCGTCCATCCATTCCATGGAAAGCGCTTCCCGCCTGGCCCTTCTTCTCACCCAGCCTTTCGCCCATGCGAAGGAAAGTATTGACCAGCTCATAGATGAGCTGACTCTGTCTATTAGCAATACCACTCCCTTTACTGCAATTGTGCTTAAGACCGATACCGAGGAGGAGTTTCCTCTTTCAGAAGCAAACGCCATATTTCTGTCCGTCCAGGAATTTTTAAAAACCTTCCATATAGATTGTATTTTTGCAGAAAAGCGTGTACAGTATATGGTTTACTTTTTGTTTGGTTCCTCTCCTGGAGCTGCCGTTCGAAAAAGCATTGAAGAATTTTTCTGTAGTCTGTATTCCCGCTGCACCAGATTCTGCATCGCAGCCGGAGATACTGTTACAGGCATTTCCAGAGCTTATCAGTCCTATACTTCTGCTGTTATTTCCCTGCAGAGCAGCTTCTTTTTCCCCACAGGTACCTTTCTGTCTCCTTTTTATCAGGCACCTGTTTCTGAAACAGCAGCAGAGCTTTCTGCCAGTCCGGAGAATGAATTTCTCACTCTTCTCACTGAAAAAAATAAGGAAAAAGCAAAAGCTTTCCTTGACAATCTGTACCTGTATTATAACCAGAATCAGAATGTTCTGCCTAACCAGGCCAAGGATCTCTATTACAAATTATTCCGTGCTTTGGATAATGCTGCACGTCAGCTGAAGCTAACCTTATCCGATACCCAGGAAAATTTAATAGACACATTGGAGAAGATTTTTTCCTATAATGAGATGCACCAGAAGCTGGTAAAAAAGACAGAAATTTTTTTCCAGACAGCAGCCAGCACAGAAGAAGAAAATTCTACTATTTTTCTGATCAAGGATTACATTGGACAGAAATATATGAACGAGACCTTATCTGTGAAAGATATCAGTGATCATGTATTTTTATCAACCTCGTATGTGTGTACCTTCTTCAAAAATGAGACCGGTCAGACTTTAAATCAGTACCTCACAGAATACAGAATGGAAAAGGCCAAGCAGCTGCTGTCTGACCCCAGGTATAAAATTACGGATATTTCCTCGCGGGTGGGGTACAGTGACGGGAATTATTTCGGTAAAAGTTTTAAGAAGTATACAGGTTTTTCTCCTTCTGAATATCGAGAGAAGATGAGTTAGTTTCATGCGCCGCACAAAAAAACTTTTATGTATCCCAAAATATCTGCATAGTTTTAAGGAGTGTGAAATAATTTGCATAAGCTTAAGCAATGGTACCAGGATCTGAACCTGCAGTCCAAGTTTACCCTGGTACTTCTTTTGATCGTGTCAATTCCTGCGATCGCCATTATCTTCTTTTTTTATGGAAGAGCCTACGACATGGTAGTTTCCTATACGATCCGCCAGGAACAGGACCGGTCTGCAGAAACGGCGCCGTTGATAGAAGAATCCATTCAGAAAGTCCTGGATGTAAGTGAAGAAATTTCTTCCCTTGATTTTTACCAGACACTTTTTAAAAATGCCATAACCGACTCCTTCACGGATCTAGCAGATTCCCCGGATGCGGCATCTTTTTCCCAAAAGGTAGATCAGCTGATCACTGGTACACCTGTTACCAATGTCAAAATTTATATGGAGGTACCAAAAGACTCTCCTTCAGACATAAATGCACTTTTAAATAAGGAAGACCTGAAAGATACTTTTCTATCTCTCGATCAGATCCGTGGAACCTACTGGTATGGTATTTTCCGCGGAAGCCGCGTTTCCCAGCTTTTTTGTCCCTCCTTCTATCTTGGTACAAAGGAGCAAAAGGCATATGGAAATCAGGCATATATCACCCATGCTTCTGTGATCTATAACAACAGAACTTATGATGCTTATATGGCGGTCTATTATTCCGGTCATGATTTTCAGCAGATTCTGTCTGAGAATCTTACTCTGGACGACAGTGTATCTTATATTATGAATGAGCGTAACAACCTGGTTTCTGCTTCCAGTGATTCTCTCGCCGGAATTTACTGGCTGGATTACGACAAGATCATGGAGTCCTACATGTCCTCCAACAGTTTCGTGGAGCAGGATATTCTAGGGAAAACCGTTTACGTTGGTTTCTACCGGATCAAACAGCCAGGCTGGTTTATGGTGACGGTACTTCCCTCCCAGCCCCTGATCAATCAGAGTAATATCCTGGTTTTGCAGTTTTTATCCATTTATATTGCGGTACTGGTGCTTGCCTTTTTGCTTGCAAGTACCTTGTCCAAATCCATTACAGGGCGAATTTCCTCCGTTATCAGTCAGATGAGAACAGTCCGTCACGGTCCTCCGGTCCCTATGGACAGCCCAAGTGCGCACGATGAAATTGGTGACCTTATTGATACATACAACTATATGACACGCAAAATGAACCAGCTTATGGAAAAACAGGCCCAGGCTGCTGAGGATCTGCGAATTGCCGAGTTTAATTCCCTGCAGGCTCAGATCAATCCCCATTTTCTTTATAATACCATGGATATGATCAACTGGATGGCCCAGCAGGGACGTACCTCTGAGGTCTGTAACGCAGTGCAAAGTCTTTCCAGATTCTACAAGCTGACACTTAGTCGCAAAAAGGGAATCAGTACTATCGCCAAGGAAGAAGAACATGTTTCCATCTATGTTCACCTGCAGAATATGCGCTATCATGACAGCATTTTCTTCATTTCCGATATTCCGGATGAACTGATGGAATACCAGATTCCAAAGCTGACCCTGCAGCCTGTTATAGAAAATTCCATACTTCACGGCATTCTGGAAAAAACTTCCAAGTCTGGAACTATTGTACTTACCGGATGGATGGAGGATGGGGATATTGTACTTCTGATTTCTGATGACGGAGTTGGAATCGCGCCGGATAAACTGCCCGTGATTCTTTCCGGGGAAGGAACCAGTATTTCAGGTGGAACTAATATTGCGATCTATAATACTCACAGACGGCTTCAAGTGCTTTATGGCGCAGATTATGGATTGACTTATTCCAGCGATGTAGGAAAAGGAACTGAAGTGCAAATCCGAATTCCGGCAAAGAAGGATGTAGAAAACAAATAGCAGTTTAATCTTATCATCTACAGCAAAAGAGAGAGTCTGACGACTCTCTCTTTTACTGAATATGAATATGTGTACAAACCATATAGATGGTCTTATTCTTGCTATTATTTGCACAGCTTTGAAAATTATCTTGTTACAATATCAACCGGTACATTGAAGATCTTTGCAACCTTCAGGATGGTATCAATATGTCTGCCTGTTGCAGCTGCCATATGATGTGTCGGGCCAGCTTCACTCCAGCGGTTTACAAACTCTCTTGCACCACATGTAAAACGAGTTCTCATGTTCGTATCGCCAAAGGAAAGGATTGGTCCTTCCTCATTGATTCCCTCAGCAACAACGAATTTGAATCGTCCGTCTCCATCCTGTGTGATTGCAAGATAGGTAACCGGACCTGTGTATGGATAGAACTGTGTCAGATATCCGCCGCCTGTTTTGCCATGGAACACTGGTACGATCTTCATGGTAGGTTTCTTATCAGAAATATCGGCATCACCACTTCCGGAATGACCGATAATGCAGATGTCATCATTGAAGTCAATGGAATACATCTCGGAAAGCTGGCCTGTGCCGGAAATTGTCTTCAGAATACTCATTGCCATGGCAACCTTCATATCACCCTCAACAGCACATGCAGTACCCTGTTTGATCAGCATAGAGAATGCCGGAATCAGCATACTGTCAAGGACACCAGCCTTGCCCTGTGCAAATCCGTCATAATGGGAAGCGATCATTCCAAGATGCTCGTCCTTTACCCATTTCTCAAATGCTACAACATATTTTGCCATATCCCATACTTTCTCAATTGTTCCGCCGCCCTCAATATCAAAGGTGTCCAGAATATCCTGAGCTTTTGCACGAATTGCATCCTCATCTGTGATATCATCCGCAATTGCCCACATTTTTTCCCAGTCAAACTGTTTGGTATAAAGGAACATTCTGTTATACAGGTTAGTCTCATCAATGTAAAGGTCCA
The DNA here is from genome assembly GCF_015551645.1 of Ruminococcus sp. D54t1_190329_F1. NCBI lineage: Bacteria > Bacillati > Bacillota > Clostridia > Eubacteriales > Oscillospiraceae > Ruminococcus > Ruminococcus sp. D54t1_190329_F1. The sequence continues at coordinate 167,890 of NZ_JADNDC010000001.1, read as the reverse complement.
TCATACCTGGGTAAGGTCTTCCAATCTGGGCAATATTTGTGTCACGGAATCTTCTTCTTACCTGAGCTGCTTTACACCAGTCTTCAATCTCAGCCTGAACATCTGGATCTCCGCCTTCTACAACACCAGTGATAACAGCATGTCTCTTTCCAGCTCTCTCAAGGTCAGCAACAGCTTCTCCAACAGCACCGCAGGCATATCCTTCGCCGAGCCATGTAGCAATGTCTGTGTGATCGTAATCCAGAGCTTTCAGCTTCTGAACATTTACCAGAACAACCGGAACATTCAGGTCACGGATTGCAGGAAGCATGTTGTAGGATGTAGCGTAGGTTAACATCTGAAGGAAAACGAGATCAACGTCTGCTGCACGGAATTTATCCCCAGCAGCCATAGACTGTTCTTTTGTTGTTACCATTCCTCCATCGATGATTTCTACGGTATCCGGAATTGTTTTCTTAAATGCCTCGTACTGAGCCTCAAACTCTGGTACCAGTGAAGGGAACTGAGGCAGATATGCGCCTAAAGCAATAGAAAATACACCAACTTTTGCTTTTGTGTTTACTAACATAGTAGTACCTCCTGTTTAATTTGATATATTATACAAATGATCGTATATCCCGGCTGTTTTAACTTTTCATTAAGCCTGATATACCTTAATTCCAAAGGACTCATGAATGGTAGTACGAGCCTCTTCGATTGATTTAAACTCTTCTGCTTTTAACATCTGAGCGGTAATATTACCGATTGCAGTTGCCTCTCCAGGACCTGCATGAACCTCTTTGCCTGTTGCTCTCGCAGTCAGCTCATTAAGATAGCCTGCATTGGAACCGCCGCCAACTACATGGATACGACTGAAGGTTCTTCCTGTCATCTCTTCCAGTTCCTTTGCTGTCTTTGCATAGCACTCAGCAAGACTGGTATAAATAACAGTAGCAATTTCTCCTAAAGTTTCCGGAACCTTCTGTCCGGTTCTTCTGCAGTAATCTTTAACCTCTTCGATCATGCTTTCCGGAGAAAGGAAGCACTCATCATTTGCATCTACTCTGGATGGGAAATCTTTCGCTTCCTCTGCCATCTGACAGATTTCTGCAAATCCATATTTATCATCATATTCATGACGAACAGACTGGATCATCCAAAGTCCCATGATATTCTTCAGATAACGGAATCTTCCTGCATAGCCGCCCTCATTCGTAAAGTTCATCTCGCAACTCTTCTTGGAGCAGTCAGCTTTTTCTCTTTCAATTCCCATCAATGACCATGTTCCGGAGCTGATATAAATAAAATCGTCGTCGTTTGCAGGAACTGCAAGAACTGCGGATCCGGTATCATGTGTAGCCGGTGCTACAACTTCCACATCAAACCCAACTTCTGCTTTTACCTCTTCTGTAAAGTGTCCAACACTGGTACCAGGCATGATCAATTTCTGGAACATTTTTCTTGGATATCCAAGTTTATCAATCAGTTCGTAATCCCAGTCCTTTGTTTCTGCATTTACCAGCTGACCTGTTGTTGCCTCTGTATACTCACAGGTTTTCTTGCCTGTAAGAAGATAATGGAAGTAATCCGGTACATGAAGCATAGTTTCAGCCTGTTCCAGATATTCCGGATGTTTTGTCTTCACAGCCATCAGCTGATATACCGTGTTGAAAATTGCTTTCTGAATACCGGTACGTGCATAAAGATCCTCAAGAGAAATCGTCTTATATACTTCCTCATCCATACCTTCATTTCTGTGATCACGATATCCAACTGTATTTCCAAGAACCTTGTCGTCCTTATCCATCAGTACAAAGTCAACGCCCCAGGTATCAACACCCATGCTTACCGGAATCTTGCCGATCTCTTTACATTTCTTAAGACCATTCTTAATTTCCTGGAAAAGTCTGTCAAACTCCCAGCAAAGCTCGCCGTCTTTCTTTACCATTCCATTCTCAAAACGATGAACTTCCTCAAGCTCCATTTTTCCATTCTCAAGATGTCCAAGGATCAGACGTCCGCTGGAAGCACCGATATCTACTGCTAAATAATACTTTGTCATTTTATGAAACCTCCTCAATTGTAAAATTACGCTGTATGGATCAAGGTTCCTGTCTTATTGTCCTACACAAACGTCTCATCAAACATTTTCCATAAACAATAACGTTACTGTTCACTCCGTTCACAGTAACGCGCTTCGCGATGCACAGAAATCATGCATTCGCATGATTTCGCGCCGCAATTCTCGGGTTTTCTGTGAACTTTGTTCACAAAAAACGCCTCGCGGAACGTTACCAGTGAACAGTAACACAATAACGTACCAATCCTGATATTCCTCATACAGCGGCTTTTCTAATTGATGATATCATAGTACTATAATATCCATCAATAAATAAGAACCTTGTTTGTCTAAAAAAGTGTCCTTATTTGCAAACAGAATGTTCTGTCCACTATATTCACAAAAACCTCTTACATAAAGTATCCGGAAGATAGTGACAATATTTCCGTGCTGCAATAATTCCTCTTTCACCCAGAAAACCCCCGGGGCAATGCCCCAGGGGTCTGTTTCATTCACAGTTTATAAACCTGCAAACATTGGACGTTGTGTCGTCTCTTTACTTTTTAATTAGTCGTAAAGGTTTGGAGCGATGTTTTCATCGTCGATGTTTGTAGAATCATACCAGTAACCAGCTGTAGGAACATCCTCAAGCTCAGCTCCGTTAGCAGCTGCTGTCAGAGCGTAGATTGCATAATATCCCATCATCAGAGGAGACTGTGTAACTGCACCAAGGAATGTGCCATCTGTTACAGCTGCTTTAATGATAGAACCAGCGTCGAAACCAACACCGATAACATCACCGTTAGCTGCGTCAGAACCAAGAACGTTCAGGTTAGCGTTAGCTGCAAGAACACCCTCTGCTGCAACCTGGTTGGAACCGAAGATTGCGATACAGTTTTCCTGGGAAAGGATAGCCTGAGCCTCTGTGGAGCAAAGCTCTACAGTTGTCTGTGCCGGAACTGCAACCTGGATAACAACGTCTGCGTCAGCTTCTTCAGCGTCAGCACCTTCTGCTGCGTTTACATAGAACTCATTACCTTTAACTGCTACTGTTTTTCCATCAGCTTTAATCAGCTCGATCATCTTATTGATGAATCCTGTACCACGCTGCTGGATGTTAAGACCTGTAGCATCCTGGTTAACCTCACCGATGATAACCTGTCCGTCAGCATTAGCGATAACGTCTTTGATTGCCGGATACATGTTCTCAGCTGCTACAGAACCAGCCTGATTGTTGTCTGTGCAGACTTCGCAAACTACAGATCCTTCCGGAGCATCAGCGATACCTGTATCAAATGTAACAACCGGGATTCCTTTGTCAACACATGTCTGAAGAGCTGCCTGAACAGAAGATGTATCACAAGCTGCAAGTCCTAATCCAACAGGATTAGCTGCGATAGCTGTATTGATCATGTTAACCTGGTCAGCGATATCGGACTCACTGTTTGGTCCCTGTGCTGTATAGGTAACCCCTAATTCTTCAGCTGCTTTGTCCATACCTTTCATAGCTGCTTCCCAGTATGTAGCCTGGAAAGATTTAACCATCATAGGGAATTCATAAGCTTCGTTAGCTGTAAGTCCTTCAAACTGATCTTCCGGAGCTGCCATAACAGTTGTTGCTGCTAAACCAGATACCATTGCTGCACAGAGTACTAATGCCATAACTTTCTTTGCTTTCATTTACTACTTCCTCCTTGAAATAAAAATTATATAGTTTTTTATGATGATACGTCGCTACACTCTCCGACGCTTCACATCCGTTATGAAATTGTTGCTGTTTACCAGCTGTTCTGCTTATAAACAGAATTCTGCTTTTCTTCAGGCTGACTGTCTGTAAGCCAGCCTGTATGTTTCAGTTATTAGTGTGCACTTTTTTTCTCTTTCAGGATATCGATCAATACTGCAACGATCAATACAACACCTGTGATGATCTGCTGCCAGTTTGCCTGCAGACCGACATATGGAAGACCGGTCTTTAACAGCATGATTACGAAAATACCTACCAGAGTTCCTACTACAGATCCATAACCACCGGAAGCTGCAACACCACCAACGAATACACCGCCGATTGCGTCCATCTCAAGTCCGGCACCAGTACCAGGCTGTACAGTAGGAGTTACTGCTGCGTATGCGATAGCTGCAAGTCCGGTAAACAGACCGCAAACTACGTATACCATTACATGGTAAAACTTAACATTGATTCCGGAAAGAGCTGCTGCTTCTTTGTTGGAACCGATTGCGATGGTGTAACGTCCGAATTTTGTATGATTCAGAACGAACTCCATCAGGATTACCAGAAGGATCATCCAAAGGAAACCGAGCGGGTAACGGGAAGCGCTTCTTCCCTGTCCGATTGTCAGTTTAAAGATGGAATGGAACCATCCGCCTGGCTGATTCAGTGTTGGCCATGGTGTAGCACTGCAAAGAGAACCAGCACCACGGGTAATCATACAGGTACAAAGAGTAGCAAGGAATGGCGGCAGATTCATGATGCCAATGAGAACACCGTTCAATGCGCCGATTGCAATTCCAAGCACTACACAGAGCAGCATTGCTACTACTACTGGAACATTGTTGCTTCTTACAAGTGTTCCGCCGATCAATGCGTAACATACCATACCAGTTCCGATTGACAGGTCTACACCGCCTGTGATAAGCGGGAATGTAACACCGATTGCCATCAGAAGGTCATAATATGAGAAATCCAGCATACTCAGGATTGTGGTGTACTGTCTGAACTCCTTACTCATAAAGGAGAAAACAGCAGCCAGTGCAATGATAACCAGCAAAACAATAAATCTCTGATCACTTAAAATACTTTTTTTCTTCTTAGTCATGACGTCCTCCTTAATCGATATTCCGTGTCGCCTTATTCATGATGTGTTCCTGTGTAGCTTCAGAAATATCAATATTTCCTGTTACCTTACCTTCACACATAACGATGATTCGGTCACTCATTCGGAGAATCTCGGTCATTTCAGAGGAAATCATAATAATAGATTTTCCTTCTGCTGCAAGCTTGCTCATTAACTTGTAGATCTCGTTCTTCGCACCAACGTCGATACCTCTTGTAGGCTCATCGAAAATCAGGATCTCACTGTCACGGGTAAGCCATTTTGCAATAACTACCTTCTGCTGGTTACCACCGGAAAGATTCACTACCAGCTGGTCTGTAGAAGGAGTCTTGGTTGCAAGCTCTTTCACATATCTCTCTGTAACTTTTTTCTCTTTGGCTTTGTTGATGAATAAACCGTTGCAATATTCTTCCATGGTAGCCAGAGTTGTGTTCTCTGTTACAGATTTCTGAACAACAACTCCATATCTTCTTCTGTCCTCAGACAGATAACCGATACCATATTTAACAGCATCCTGTGGGCTGTTGATGGTTACTTCATGGAGCTGTCCATCTTTACCCATAATGGAAATCTTACCGCTCTGTTTCGGATCTGCCCCAAACAGTGCTCTGGCTGTCTCGGTACGTCCTGCTCCCATCAGTCCTGAGAAGCCAAGGATTTCACCTTTACGAAGCTCGAAGCTTACATCCTGAACCATCTTGCCTGCATTCAGATGCTCTACCTTCAATACAACCGGGGCATCTGGCGCAACCATGCTATGATCCTTCGGATCTTCGTAAATAACACGACCAACCATCATGTTGATAATATCTTCTTTTGTACTGTCTGCTGTGATCAGGGTTCCAACATAGCCACCATCTCGCATGACAGTTACACGGTCTGTGATGACCTTGATCTCATCCATACGGTGTGAGATGTATACAATACCAAGATTCTTCTTACGAAGGTCTTTGATGATTTCAAATAAATCCGCAATCTCCTTCTCAGTAAGAGCTGCTGACGGCTCATCAAAAATGATCACCTCAGCTTTGTGGGAAATAGCCTTTGCAATCTCACACATCTGCTGCTTACCAACAGTAAGATTACTCATTTTTTCTCTCGGATCGATCTCAATATTCAGATCCTGAAATAATTTTCTGGAATCTTCGATCATCTTCTTGTCGTCTACACGGATTCCCTTCTTCGGTTCACGTCCGATAAAGATGTTCTGTGCAACAGTCAGATCTCCGATCATATTTAATTCCTGATGTACGATTACCACTCCGGCATCCTGAGCTTCACGGGTATTGTGAAATTCTGTCTCTTTGCCTTTATATGTAATTGTTCCGGAATCCTTCTGGTAAATACCGGTAAGTACCTTCATCAGTGTGGACTTTCCGGCTCCGTTCTCTCCCATAAGTGCATGTACTTCACCGCGTTTCACTTCGAAATTAACATGATCCAGGGCATGAACTCCAGGAAAGGACTTATCAATATCCTTCATAGTTAAAATAACTTCACCCATTGTCGAATCCTCCCTTATGATCAGTTCTTTCTGCGTCTTGCAGAAACGTCAGCGTAAACTGCTACAATAACAATGATACCTGTAATAATCATCTGCTGTCCTTTGCCAAGACCAAATGCCATGATTCCCTGCTGAAGAAGAGAGATGATAAATACACCGATCACAGTACCGCCGATGGAAGCAAGTCCACCAACCATGGATGTACCACCCATTACACAGCCTGCAATTGCCTCGTTGTTATACTGATCGCCATATCCTGGCTGAACGGTTGTATAAGTAGCAACAAAGAACAGTGCTCCGATTCCTACCAGGAATCCACAGATCACATATGCAAGCATTCTCCATTTTCTGGTGTTGACACCAGAAAGACGAACTGCCTCGCTGTTAGATCCAAGACAAAGGATATAACGTCCTGGCTTTGTATTGTAAAGAACAATACCGCAAACCACTGCCATTCCAAGGAAGATCACAAGACCAACCGGGAATCCATTATAAGATGCGATATTACGGAACCATCCGTTTACCGGATCAGAACTCTGCGGCCAGCTGACTGACTGTGTCTTGGTAAATACAGAAGCAATACCTTTTGCAATGTTCATGGAAGCCATGGATACGATAAATGGCGGAACTGACATATAAGAAACCAGCCATCCATTAAATATACCAAATGCAAGACCAATGAGCACACACAGAACCATGGCAGCTGCACAAGGAACTCCATAAGAAGTCATGCAGTAACCGGAAACCAGTGCACAGCAGAACATAACCGGTCCGATGGAGAAATCAATTCCTCCTGTAGCAATTACAAATGTTACTCCAAGTGATAAAAAGCCCAGGAAGTATACATAGTTCAAAGTAGATTTGATACTGTCGCCAACAGGGAATTTACTTCCGAGTACTACCTTGAAAACTACGAACATAAGAACAAGAATACAGACAAGCATGATTCTGTTCAGGCCGAGCTTTTTCACAATTGGATTTTGTTTTAACTTTTCCAACTTTTCACCCTCCTTGATTTTTTGTTATTGTCCAGGTTTACCTCACTCTTCCTGAGCAATAACTTTTTGCACTCTCTGCGTTTTCTATATAATACCTTGAATTCTTCACAATTGTAATAGAATATTTTCCAGAAAAAGGTTAAATATTTACGGTATGGTCATAAATTTTTAACCTTTTATGTGAAATATGCACTAACACTTTACCATGTAAAATCAAAAAACCTCAAATTCAATCCTTTTCATACGTAAGAAACGCAAAAGGATAGAACCTGAGGTCTCATTTTATCTGACAGAGTATATTAAAAAGATCTGGTACAGCATAAATCGGGTAACTCTTCCGCAAAACGTGCAGCTGTGAAGATACAGAACAGCTACAAAGTCTGTTTTATGGTATTAAATGGGAAGATCAGCTTTTCAATTTCGCTGGAATACATATTCTCCGGAGTTACAAGCTGACAGCCGGAATTTACATTCTCATCGTAAGGTTTGCCCTGCAGCATACGCACAGTCTCCGTTACACCCAGATAGCCCATCTTAAACGCTTTCTGCACAACAATTCCCTTGAAGACACCCTTTTCCATAAGCTGGACTGCTTCCTGGGAGCTGTCTACCCCCACTACCTGGATTTGGTCTTCCATATCATGTTTCTGTACCGCCCGTGCTGCGCCTACAGAGGAATATTCATTCATTCCTGCAATCATTTCAAGATTCGGATATTTCTCCATCAGTTCTTCTGTAAGCTGGGAAGCCTTATCAAACTGGGAATTACAATATACTACGTCTACAACATTCTTATTATAATCCCCCAGACCTTCCCGAAAGCCCTGTTCTCTTTCGATTGCGGTGGAAACACCTTTTACATGGCTTACAATTGCAATCTGGGAATCCTTATTTAAAAAAGTTCTGGCATATTCCCCCAGTTGCTTTCCTGCTTCCAGGTTATCTGTGGCAACTGTCATATCCTGAATATTGCTTTCTGTATAGGAATCTATAAATGTGATCTTGATTCCCTTATCTTTTGCCTCCTGCAATAATTCATCGGAAGCATCAAAGCTGGAAGGGGAAAATAGTATTGCATCCGGATTTTTCTCAATGGCCTCTTCCAGAAGTTTATTCTGTACCTCCACATCCTGTTCTCTCTCCGGTGCCAGCACTTCCAGTTCTGCACCGCATTCCTGCGCCGCCATTCTTGTCCCTGAAATCAGGGAGGTCCAGAAGTCATTGGTTCCATCCTCTGTTTTCGGTATGTAAATTAATGACCACTTTTTGTTATTATTTTTTTGACGAATATAAAGCATTCCTCCGGAAACCAGACACACCGCCAGCGCTATGCATACAAGCATAAGCCATTGTTTACGCTTTTTCATGATGTTCCTCCTGCTCGATCGGAATTACCACTGTAACAGTCGTACCTTTTCCTTTTTCACTTTTATAGCTCAGACCATATTCCTTTCCATAGTACATACTGAGACGTCTTTGAACGTTGTATACACCGACACCATTAGAACGATAATTGACTTTATGCTTCTCAAAAATCCGGTTCAGGGTCTCCTCATCCATTCCCACACCGTCATCTGCTATTTCGATAACTGCATTTCCATCTTTCTGGTATCCGTTAACAGTAAGCATCCCTTTTGATTCCTTATATTTAAGACCATGATAAATTGCATTTTCCACAATTGGCTGAAGTACAAGTTTCACTATATGCACACTGTTAATAGATGGATCCACATTGATCTCAAATTCCAGTTTATCTTTATAGCGCATTTTCTGAATGGTGAGATAACTCTTTACATACTGGATTTCCTGGCCGATGAGGACCGTTTCATCTTCGTTGCTGATACTTTGCCGCAAAAGCCGTGCCAGAGAAGCGGTCATCAGTACTACATCTTCATATTTCTTTCCTTCTGCCATCCAGATAATGGAATCCAGCGTATTATAAAGAAAGTGGGGATTGATCTGGGACTGAAGAGCTTTCAGTTCGCTCTTTCGCTTCAGTTCCTGTTCGTGGACATTCTGTGCCATCAGATCTTCAATCTTATGGGTCATCACATTGAATGATGTGGTAAGACTTCCAATTTCATTCTGGGAAGGTATAACCAGATCATCTGCTGCCTTGAAATCTCCTTCCTGAACCCTTTCCATAGAATCACGAAGCTTCTGAATCGGAAGAGTTATGCTTCTGGCAATAAAGCTGGAAATAAGCATGGCGATCACAACCAGTACAATGGCCGTCATTACATATATGTTATTGGCCTCTTTACTGCTCTTTAAAAGCTCTGCCATATTCATGCAGCCAACAATCGTCCAGCCAGTTATCTCAGAGCGGGCAAGTGTATAGATTTTTTCGTCATCTCCCTCTCCTGTTACTACCGTATCTGTGTCGGCATTCATAACAATATCAATGTTCTCCGTCTGAAGCTCATTATACAGCTGCTGCTGGCTTGGATGATAAACGATGTTTCCATTCTGATCCAGAATAAATACATATCCCTTATCCCCAATGCTGTTCTGGTCGCAGAGCTCACTGATGGCGCTGTAATTCAAATCAATAAATACAACACCGTCACTGTTTCCCGTGCCATAGAAATTGTGGACTTCGCGGCTTAAAGTAATCACCCACGGACGCTGCCCCTTGATCACATGCTGGACATGGGAAGAACTGAGACAATACTGATTGTAGTTATCTACCGCATTGGTGTACCACTCCTGAGTGGAAAGATCCAGATCCGGATTGGTGGCCTGATATCCGCTGTTTATAAGCATAACTCCATCTTTTTGCACGATTCCAATGTTGCAGATGTCATCACGGCCTTTCAGTATCGTACTAAATTGTTCCAGGAGACGTTTCCTGTGTCCTTCTTTTACAGCCTCATCCTCACCGATGCGCTGGTACAATAGCTGATACGCATCCTGGCTTTTTGCAATAACTGAGGCAATATTATCCATATATGTAATATACGAATCAACATTCTGATTCAGCTGATGTATAATTGTCTGGGTATAAATGGCAGAGTTCTCATAAACTGTAGAATTCGTATATCTTACTGATACTGCAGTCGCTGCAAGCACCGCACAGAGAACCAGAGCAGAAACAGCCACAAATATAGTGCTTTGAATACTTTTAAAGCCTTTAAGAAATTTTCGCTCTCTTTTGTTTTCATTCATAGGCTGCTCTCCCTTGCATTTTTCTCATTCATTTCAACTTTTTATTTTTCATACCTTTCATTACTGATTTCTGCAGAAATAATTCACCTGCTGTCAACAACTCTTTTATAGCTGCAATTATTCACTTCCGGATTCAATCATTTCCAGATCACATTCTGTCTGAAAATTTTCCTTAAGATTCTCTGAAATATGAATCTTCCCATCATCTGTTACCAGGATCACATTGAATTCTTCCCTGTGCTGCCGCCAGAATTGACAAGCTTTCTCATAACCCATGATATAAAGAGCCGTGGACATTCCATCTGCAAGTGTACCATCCCTTGATACGATTGTCACAGACAGCAGATCTCCATCTGCCGGATATCCTGTCCTGGGATTGATGATATGAATATAGGTCTTCCCATCTTCTTCAAAATACCGCTCATAACCGCCAGAAGTAACTACGGCCTGATTTTCCACAAATAAAACACCAATATAATCCTGCTGTCCGCCTTTTGGATCACGTATTTCCACTTTCCAGCTGCTGCCGTCTGGCTTCGTCCCTATCGCCTGAATGTTTCCTCCAAGAGAAACCAATGCGGAAGAAACGCCATATTCCTGAAAAAGCTCTGCCAGCTTCTGACCTGTATATCCTTTTGCAATTCCTCCAAAATCAATCTGCTGATCTGCTCCAAGCGTTACAAACTTTGCTTTTTCTTTGCTGTCCCTGCCCTTTTCATCAGAGTCCCGGGTCTGTATTTCTACTTTATTTCCATCCACCAGTGCCAGTTTTTTTTGTACTTCTGCAGCTGTAGGCACATGATAATTACCTGTGGGAAATCCCCATAGCTTCATCACCGGATAAATCGTATCGTCAAAAAGTCCGTCTGTCTCCTGATAAATCTCTTTTCCCCGGAGGATCAGTTCTGCCAGATCATCTGTTGCCTGCAGATTTCCCTGTTCGTTTAAGGCATATACTTCACTTTTACTGTTTTCTGCTGATAACATCGCATCCAGTTTCTGTACTTCTTCTATAGCTGCATCTACAGCTTTTTCGCTATTTTTACCATATGCGGTAAACTCCATATAGGTGTCCATCGCAAACAGCTGCTTCTGGCATTTCTGATTCTGAACAAAATACCTGCTGCCTTCTGTAAGAATCAAAATTCCAATACATATGCCGGCTGCCGTCAGTACTTTTCTTTTCATATGGATCTTTTTTCCCTTGCATACTCGGTAGGAGTCTTACCTGTCATTTTCTTAAAAGAAATTCCAAAATAATGGGGATCTGAAAAGCCCACCTTCTCCGCAATCTCATAGTTCTTAAGTGCAGTCTGTTCCAGGAGTTCCTTTGCCTTTTCCATACGGGTCTTACTGAGGAATTCCAGGAAAGTGCCTCCTGTGGCTTCCTTAAAAATAGTACTGAAATAGCTTGTACCAATATTCAGATAGGAGCAGATATCATTCAATCCTAATTCCGGCTCATTGTAATGCTGGCGAATATATTCCATAGCAAGTACCGCCTGCTTCTGCCCGCTGGAGCTGTTCAGGGAAGAGCACCTTTCGAATACCTCGTGAACATAGTCCTCTGCCATTTTAAAAGCTTCCTTAAAAGTTTTCTGTTCGGTTACCCGTCCCATGAGAATTTCTCTTTTGTGGAACAGATCTTCATTCTCAGAAGAAAGAGCTTCCCAGCAGCTTCCTGCATGGCGCAGAATCATCTGAAGGCAGACACAGGCCTGACTTTTATCCACTCTGGCCTTTTTGATCTCAGATTTCATAACAGAAAGAGCCTGATTCATCTCAGCTTCATTGCCTTTCTTGATTCCATCTACCATATCGCTTAATGGCTGCTGCAAAGAAATACTTCTCTCCGGATTCAGTGTTTCTGTATCAATGAGCAGATTTCCGCCCAGTAAATAGCGCAGTTCAATAGCCTTCTCAGCCTGGTTATGAGACTGGATCGTATCTCCGGGATTCCTTACCCAGCCCCCAATTCCTGCTGAAGCTTCAATGCCGATCACTTCTTTTACTTTTTTCTGGATTTCCTGACAGATTTCCTGTATTTCTCTGGAAAACTCCCTGCTGCGGTTTCCCATAAAGAGGATACACACCCGGTTATTTCCTTCCTGATAGGCAATTCCTGCATTACGATCTGTCACGATCTCATCTGCAACATTAAATAAAACAAAAGCCATTAATGCGCTCTCCTGGCGTTTTTCCATATCAATCTGATGAATATCGGAAAACAGATCCATGTCAAATAACGCAACCCGATAAGATGCTGCCTCCAGATTAATTCCCATTCCAGACAATTCCTCCAGGCTCTCCTGCACATCCCGCGTACAGCTTACCAGAGATTCAATCGCTTTCGAACGAATCACCAGAGCATTTTTGTGATAATCCTGAGATGTCTTTGTGAGGGATTCTATTTTCTTCTTTTCTTTTCTCTGCAGATCTACTTTTTCTTTCATTTTGCCAATAACTTCTCTGAGCTCCATAGCAGTTACCGGCTTCAGCATGTATTCGCTTACATTATACTGAATTGCTTTCTTTGCATATTCAAATTCCCCGAAGCCACTGAAGATCACAATTACGATCTCCGGGTAATTATCATGCAGAAAATGGCTCAGTTCCATTCCATCCATATACGGCATCAAAATATCTGTGAGAACAATATCTACCGGATGGCTCTTCACAAAATCTGCTGCCTGCTTTCCGTTTTCGCAGTCTCCTACAAGCTGGCAATCCATGGACTTCCAGTCAATATTCTCCTTTATGGCGTCACGTACCAGGATCTCATCATCTACAAGTAAAATTCGATACATAGTTTTCGCTTTCCCTTTCTATACACAGCATGTACCTCATCGGCTCCCCTGCGCCTGTTTGCACATGGTATTCTATTAATTTCAGCTAAATATTATATTATCACATACCATAAAATCATGCAAACTAAACAAACAATTCCAGAGTGTGTTTGGTGTGTTACTGTTCACTCCGTTCACAGTAACGCGCTTCGCGATGCACAGAAATCATGCATTCGCATGATTTCGCGCCGCAATTCTCGGGTTTTCTGTGAACTTTGTTCACAAAAAACGCCTCGCGGAACGTTACCAGTGAACAGTAACTGTTTGGTTACTGTTACTGTTTACTGGTAACAAAAAAGCTGCAAAGTTATAAGCATTATAAACCCTGCAGCTTTTCTGCTGTGTAAGATATTCAAAGAAGCTTTGAAATTATAACCATTATTTTACAATCACTCCATCCTCATCCCAGAGATCGTGCCAGTCCTTTGCACCTTCCCACAGGAATACATGGCCTTTGATCAGACGGTTATTCTTATCAAGGGAACGGATGGTTTCCATCTCTTCTTCTGTCAGAGGATCTTCCGTGACACATTTCAGATTCATGGTGTAATTCTTCTCTTTCAAAGAGAATGGAATTGGGGAAGCACCTCTCTGTACAGCCCATTTAATGCAGATAACTGCTGGATGTACACCATGTGCCGCTGCAATTGCTTTCAGCTCTGGCAGTTCAATATCCGCAATATCTTCTGGCATTTTATCACGTTCCGGACGTTCAGGAGAACCAATTGGGCAGAATCCTACCACTTCAATACCATGCGCTCTGCAATAATCAAACAGCTCCGGCTGCTGGAAGCATGGATGAAGCTCCATCTCGATCGCAGCTGGTTTAATTCTGCAAAGTGGAAGTACTGCCTCCAGTTTCGGGATTGTCATATTAGACATACCGATATGTTTCGTCAGACCCATATCTACCAGGCGCTCCATCTGGCGCCAGGTTTTCATAAAGCGCTCTACTGTAAACGGTTTGGAATCAGGATTTCTGGAATCCACATCACAATGTGGTGCATGATAGTTCGGGAATGGCCAGTGAACATAATACATATCCAGATAGTCAAGCTTCAGATCCTTTAAGGTCTTCGCACAGGCAATCAGTACATCTCCGTCACCATGCATATCGTTCCATACTTTGGAGGCAATAAAAAGTTCTTCTCTTTTTACAATACCTTCTGCAAATGCATCTGCGAAAATCTTTCCGATCATATCTTCATTTCCGTAACATGCAGCACAATCAAAAGAACGGTAACCTACGCGAAGTGCACCTGCAACAGAAGCAGAAACTGCGTCTGCATCTGCATGGTCACTTCCAAAAGTACCCATTCCAACAGCTGGCATCTTAGCGCCAGTATAAAGTGTTCTCTGCGGAACAATTGCCGGATCAATCATTGTCATTTTCTTATCCTCCTTAACATTTCTTTTGCACTATGGCTTTCAATTACAACGCAATTTACTTTCGCTTAATATCTTTTACTACATTTTCTTATAATTTAGTAACCTCAATCTGTGGAAGCAGTTTTTCCATATCTTCCATCACAAAAAATCCAGTCTCCTCGCGCATGGCTGCTGCCGCTGAAATAGCACTTGCCAGTTTCATTGTCTCAGGAAGTGAAAGTCTCCTGGATAAACCCAGTGCGAATCCTGCGATCATAGAATCTCCACACCCAACTGTGTTCACTGCATTTATTCTCGGAACCAGTGCACGGAAAATTCCTCCATTACCTACTGCAAGAGAACCGTCAGCTCCCAGGGAAACAGCTACGATTTCCACACCTTTTGCATGAATCTCTTTCGCCGCATCTATAATATCCTGAATATTATCACATTTCTTGCCTGTGAGCATACGGATTTCATCAATATTGGGCTTGATCATAGTAGGTGCTGCTTCAATTCCCATTTCAAGAAGTTTGCCACTGGTATCCAGAATAACCGGAATTCCTGCCTCTTTTACAATCTTTATAAGTCGCTGATAAGCAGTTCCATCAAGTCCTTTCGGAACACTTCCTGACATTGCAACTACTTTCGCTTCTTTTACAAGATTACAGAATTTTTCCTCAAATCCGGCAAAATCCTCTTCTGTAAGGGTAAACCCAGGTTCCAGAAATTCTGTCTGAACTTTATTAACTTCATCCCAGATATTAATACAGGATCTGCTTTCTGCAGCTACATGATAAAAAGCACTTTTAATACCAAACGGTTTCAATGCATTCTCAATATAAGCTCCTGCATAACCACCTACAAAACCTGTGGCAGTCACCTCTGCTCCGTAAATTGAAGCCGGCTTGGATACATTCAGACCTTTTCCACCAGGAACATAAGTACATTCCTTTACACGATTCACTTCTCCAGTCTTAAAGTTATTTACCACATACCGCTTATCAATGGCTGCATTTAATGTTACTGTCAGTATCATATGCTCAATCCTCATTCATCAGAAGAATCTTCCCCTTTACAAGACCAGGTGTCTTATAGAGCTGGAATGCTTCCTGAGCCTGACTCATTGGCATTTTGCGATAAATAAATCCCGGATCAAATTTCAGCTGACCGGTTGCAAAATAATGAGCTGTAAGATCCCACTCTTTGCCTGGGAACGGGGAACTATAGGACATCCAGGAGCCTGTAAGTTTAAATTCTTTACGATTCATATTCTCCCACTGCTTTGGTGTAAATGTAAGATCTGCATGAGGTGTTCCAATGAAGCATACGTGTGCCTTATTCGCAGCAAGTTCAAATGCCATATGCATAGTGGGAACCTGTCCGGCTGTTTCAAACACATATTCATAGCCCTTACCACCGGTAATTGCCATAGCCTCTTCCATATAATTCTCTTTGGTTGTATTGATAACTGCATCTGCGCCCATTCTCATGGCAAGATCCAGGCGTTCCTCACTAATATCAAATACGACAACCTTCTTGGAACCAAAGATCTTTGCCCACTGCATTGTGAATATGCCAATTGTTCCACATCCTAAAATTGCTACGCAGCGACCGCCCTGATAATCATTCTGAAGGAGTCCATGAAGAGCAACTGTGGATGGCTCGAACATTGCACCCTGTTCATAGGAAATAGACGGATCAAAAGGAATCGCATTCTGCTCTGGAATTACTACATAATCCGCATTACTTCCCTGCTGCCTGGAACCGATAAAACTGTAATGCTTACATAAGGAGAAGTTTCCATTCTGACAATCATCACACTTCATGCACGGAAGAAGCGGAGCCCCGGAAACGCGGTCGCCAACTTTCACCTTAGTGACCCCTTCGCCAACTTCTACTACATCACCAGAAAACTCATGTCCAAGAACGATAGGATAAAAATGAACACCATGATTCAATACTCGCGGAACATCAGAGCCACAAATGCCGGAAGCTTTTACTTTAATCTTTACCCAGCCTGGTTTTGCCTGCGGTTCTTCGATTTCCTGGTACTGTACATCCTCGTTTGCAACTACAACTGCTGCTTTCATCTTGAAATACCTCCTTACTTCAGTACCATCATAGCTTTCAGAGATTCATATAAATCCCTATATGTACGGTATGTCTTATTATAAACTTCTTTATTCTCAGGATTGGGCTCATGGCGTCTTGTCTCTTTCACTGTCATGGAAACCGCTTCCTCGTAATCTTTATAAAATCCAACTCCTACGCCAGCCAGGATTGCAGCACCTAATGTGGTTGCTGTATCGGAAGCAGGGACCACCACTGCCTTGCCTGTCACATCAGCCTTAATCTGAGTCCAGAGAAGGGAATTGGCTGAACCTCCCATAGCACGAAGAACTTCTGCTTTAGCACCTGCTGCTTCAGCCACCTCCAGATTATGGCGCAGGGAAAATGCTACGCCCTCCATACAGGCTCTTACCATGTGTCCCTTGGTCTTAGCAAAATCAAGTCCATAGAAAACGCCTTTGGCGTATGGATTCCAGACAGGGGATCTCTCCCCGGACATATAGGGAAGGAACACAACGCCTTCACTTCCGGCTGGTACTGCCTCGGCAATTTCATTCAGTTGTTCCAGAGAGGATTTCCCGGTATCCGCCTTGCGGCTCCTCTCATAAGCTGCAAATTCTCTCTCAAACCAGCGCATGACACCGCCGCCTCCGGTAGTTCCTCCCTGAAGAAGCCACTTGCCTGGCACTACGTGATATCCTAAGATCAGACTTGGATCTGCTTTGTATGTATCTGTGCAGATGCTCATGCCACCAGCCTGTCCACCCTGCTCCTGGGTCTCCCCCGGATGGATCACACCTGCACCAAGTGTCCCACAGGCTGCATCCAGACCGCCGGCCACTACAGGAGTTCCGACAGTCAGTCCACTCTGGGCTGCCGCCTCTTCCGTCACAGTTCCCACTACCTTATCGCACGCAACAATCTCCGGAAGAAAATCCACAGGAATTCCCAGTTTCTCACACATCACTTCATCCCAGGTACCAGTACGCATATCAAAGCAATGCAGACCATATCCCTGTGAAAGATCCTGTGTAATGGCACCAGTCAGTCTGTAAGCAATAAAGCTGTTTGACTGAAGGATCTTGTAAATCTTATTATATACTTCAGGCATATTTTCCTTATACCAGAGAATCTTCGCTGTGGTATAAGAAGGCTGAAGAGAATTACCGGCAACATTGAAAATATTCTCACTGCCGATTTCATTATTGAGTCTGTCGCAGATTTCCTGGGCTCTTGTATCCATCCAGATAGGTGTATCTGTCAGAACATTTCCCTCATGGTCAATGGCAATAGCCGACCAGCTCTGCCCATCAATTCCCACTCCAGCAATCTGCTCTCCTGAAATATTACCTGTCTTCAGGCATTCGCAAATAGCGCCGCAAACCGCATGCCACCATTCATCCGGCTTCTGCTGCGCCCATCCCTCATGAGGATAATAAACAGGGTAATCCCCATTGGCGGAAGCCATCACCTTTCCATTCTTGTTAAATATGGCAACCTTGCACGCGCTGGTTCCAATATCAATTCCTAATAAATAGTCTTTGCTCATCCTTGTCTCCTTATGGATTTCCCCATAAAAATATCAGTCTGAAGTTTCCGTACAATATGGTCAGGAAGCTCCTCTCTTCCTTCAAGCCGTTCCAGCATGATCTGTGCTGTTTCCCTTGCAATTTTCTCTGTAGGCTGTGAAACAATGGTAAGTGCAGGTCTGCAGGCACGGGCAAAAGGCAGATTGTCAAATCCCACCAGGGAAATCTCCTCTGGCATGGATACTCCCATCTCGTTAAGCCCGATCACTGCCCCCATAGTCATCTCATAGTTTGTCACAAAAACAGCTGTCATATCAGGATTCTCTTTCACCAGCTCTTCTACTGCCTGAACGCCCCCCTGGATCGTGTAATCACCATGGCAGATCAGCTTTTCATCAACCGCAATTCCATGATCCTTAAGGGCTTTCATGTATCCTAACATACGCTGTCTGGCAGTGAATACCTCATCCGGGCCACCGATCAGACCGATCTTCTGATGCTGTTGTTCTACCAGCATGCCAACAGCTTTCTCAGCTGCATTTACATTATCCACCAACACGCAGTCGCAGGATATTCCCTGGATCATACGGTCGATAAGCACAATGGGCTTACCAGTTTTCTGAAATTCATTCAGATGGGCTCCTGTCATATCTACCGGCATATTGATAATTCCATCCACACGTTTCCTGGTAAGGAAATCCACTGCTTCTTTTTCAAGCTTCTTATCTGTTCTGCAGTCACAGACAATCGCTGCATATCCATGGCTTCGGAGAATATCCTCCATTCCACTGATGATTTCGGCACAGAAAACATTGTTCAGCTCTGGAATCACAACCCCCACTGTTTTGGTAGCATTGGTCTTCAGACCGCGGGCAACTTCATTTACTTCGTAATGTAATTCTTCGATGGCTTCTTCGATCTTGATACGGTTCTTCTCTCTTACATTCCCCCCATTGAAATAAGAGGAAATCGTTGCCAGGCCAAGTCCTGTCCGTCTGGCAATATCTTTCATCGTCGCTGCCATAAATCAGCCTCTTACTCAGCCTTTCCGTCACAGCCGCAAACTTTCATACGAGCCATTACAAGCTCTTTCACAGCTGCAATTCCAGCCTTGCCATATGCCTTAGGATCAAATACCTTCTCATCCTCAAGTGTCTCTCTGACAGCCTTGGAGTATGCCGCACGAAGCTCGGTGGCAAAATTAACCTTACAGATTCCTCTCTTTACACAATCCATAACATCCTCATCGCTAAGGCCGGAAGCGCCATGAAGAACCAGCGGAATATCTACAACTTCACGGATTTCACTTAAACGCTCCTTATCAAGAACAGGAGTTCCCACATAGAAGCCATGTGCTGTGCCAATTGCTACTGCAAGAGAAGTAACGCCTGTGCGCTCTACAAATTCTCTGGCTTCCTGTGGATCGGTATTGGTATCTGCAACTGCAACCAGATCATCTTCCTTACCACCTACCTTACCAAGTTCTGCCTCGCATGGGATTCCCATAGAAGCTGCTACGTCAGCCACCTTCTTGCTCACCTCAATGTTTCCTTCATAGTCCAGCTTAGAACCATCAATCATCACGGAAGTATATCCAGCCTTCAGTGCCTTCATCGCAAGATCAAAACTACTGCCATGGTCAAGGTGCAGGCAAACCGGAACGGAAGCCTTTGCAGCTTCTGCTGCAACGATTGCCTGATAGGTCTCAAGAGTGCCATATTTAATAGTAGATGGAGTAGTCTGGATCATAACAGGTGCTTTCAGCTCCTCAGCTGCCTGAATGATAGCTTTCACCATCTCCATATTCTCTGCATTAAATGCACCTACTGCGTAACCGCCCTGCTGAGCCTTCAGCAACATTTCCTTAGATGTAACAAGTGGCATATTCTCCTCCTTCTGCCTGCTGATACAGGCCATGAATCTTCGGTTTTCGAAAACCGAAACGTTTCTGTTTTAGTTCATATTAACTCTTTTCCAAATTTCTGTCAACAGTAAATATTTCATCTTTTTGCGTAAAATTTTACCTTGAAAAATCCGGCAAAGAAAGGTAACTTATAGAGTAGAATATTTTCGGAACCGGTATCAGTTTTTATAGATTACTGTGCCAGATTTCTGAGAAAGAACGAAGGGAGAATATATTATGTTAAAAGGAATTCCAGAAATACTTTCACCACAGCTTTTAAAAGTTTTATGCGAAATGGGACACAGCGACCGCATCGTTATCGCGGACGGCAACTTCCCAGTAGAATCAATGGGTAAAGATGCAATTGTTGTTCGTTGCGATGGACATGGAGTTCCAGAACTTCTGGACGCTATCCTTACTGTTATCCCTCTTGATTCTTATGTAGAGAAACCAGTTACCCTGATGGAAGTTATGCCTGGCGATCCGGTAAAAACCCCAATCTGGGATACATACAAAGAGATTGTTTCCAAACATGATGAACGTGGCGCCGAAGCAGTTGGAAATATCGAGCGTTTCGCATTTTATGAAGAGGCAAAGAAAGCATATTGTATTATCGCTACAGGTGAGAAAGCTGTTTACGCAAACGTTATGCTTCAGAAAGGTGTTGTTATCAACAAATAATTTTTTTCAGCTAAAAAGCTCCGTCGGATTCCCGACGGAGCTTTTATTATTCATGTTTATTATGATTCACTATTTTTTCCTTTTTTCTTAAGAAGCCAGATTACCACTGCGATACCAATGATAATAACTACCACCAGAATCCAGATAACAGAGCTCATTCCTTTATCTGTGCTCTCCACATTTTCGCTGGACGCTTCCTGTTCTGCACTTTCTGAAGGAGCAGCTGTTACTGCTGCCTCTTCTGTAGGCGCAATAGTCTCAGTGGGTTCCGGGGTAGGAGTACTTGTCTCAGTGGGTTCCGGAGTAGGAGTACTTGTCTCAGTCGGCTCCGGGGTAGGCGTGCTCGTCTCAGTCGGCTCCGGGGTAGGCATACTTGTCTCACTTGGCTCCGGGGTAGGCGTACTTGTCTCAGTCGGTTCTGGAGCAGGAGTACTCGTCTCGGTTGGCTTCGGAGTAGGAGTACTTGTCTTCTCAGGCTTCGGGGTAGGAGTGCCTGTTGGCTCTGCCTCCGCATCACTGACATCTTTGCCTTCGGTACCTGCTTTTCCAACTTCAGAAATATTCTCTCCAGCCTGAACAGATTGGGAACCGTTTTCCGCTTCTTTCTCAGTTTCAGGAACAAGTTCTACTGTACTCTCTTCCGTATTGGTGGCTTCTGCAATATTTACCCAGCCAGAAACATCACCAGCCTCTGTGTGTCCCCAGATACCATCTTTACCAGTATCTACTTCTGTATCAATATATAACTTCTCACCGTTCGCTATATTACAGCCTCCGGAAACTGTGCCGTACTTTTTGCCAGGTCCTTTATACAGGCAAACGGAACCGTCTTCCTTAGCATTGACTGTAATACTGTAATTCGCATCCTTGCTTCCGTATAAAGCAAGCTCTGATGCCACTGCCTCGGCAAGAGTAGCCGGCTTCAGATAATTCTCTTCCAGGAAACCAAACATGCCATGAAGCTGAGCATATACCCATACCTTTCCAGCTTCATCTGTGACCTCTCCTTCTACATGGATCGCAGTTCCATTAGGAATCAGCTCATCATTCAGCTTCGGGCTGGAAGCATCTGCCTCTGAATACATGTCAACACCGCCATCAGGCGATTCTACAATCATATAGTAATCTGTTTTATAATCAACCTGCTGTGTCTTTCCTGCATCTGCAAAAACTCCCACAGTCATGCAAAAAGTAAGAAGCACAGCCAGCAACATTCCCAGCTTTTTCTTCATATATATCCTCTTTTCCCTCTTGTATACATTTTTCGTTACTGTTTACTGATAACATTCCGCGAGGTATTTTGTGAACGGAATGAGCAGTAACCATTTTTCTGCTTTTCATTGTAACACACCAGGAAAAACTTGCAACCATTTTTCTCATATTTTCCCATTATTTTACAGCAACAGTTACTATTCACTGGAAATGTTCCGCGAGGTGTTTTTATAAACAAATTTCACAGAAAAATCGGGAATCTGGGCGCGAAAGCATGCGAATGTATGTCCCATAAAAGTCCCCAGACAGTAAAAGAGCGAGACAAAAGTCCCGCTCTCTCTCAGCTTTCCTTCATTGTCCTGGGGGAGTGAAAGAAAGCAGTTAAGTTATAAAAAGCTAATTATTTATAAAGAGGTCCATAGTTCTTGCAAGCTCTGAAATCTGCACCTTCTTTATCCATTCCAAATGCATTCCAAGCTGCCGGACGGAAGATATCAGTTTCCGGTACATTATGCATGCAAACCGGGATTCTCAGCATAGAGCACATTGTGATCAGATCAGCACCAATATGTCCATAAGAGATTGCGCCATGGTTAGCGCCCCAGTTATTCATAACATCATATGCACTCTTGAATGCACCATCCTTGCCATCACATCTCGGTACGAACCATGTGCATGGCCATGTATAGTCAGTACGTTTCCAAAGTGTATCAGATACAGCCTCCGGAAGCTCTACTGTCCAGCCCTCTGCGATCTGAAGAACCGGTCCGAGTCCTTTTACAAGGTTCAGACGGATCATAGTTGCCGGCATGGTAGCTCTTGTCTCAAATCTGGAGGAGAATCCACCGCCACGGAAGTATCCGTTATCAGCTGCATTCCAGGTAGTAGCTTTCATGATGGCTTTCTGATCTTCTTCTGTAACGTTCCACCACTCTTTCATAACGCCTTCGCCGTTCTCATCCTTAACAACACCGGAAGCGTCAAGACAGCATGCACCAGAGTTGATCAGATGGATGATACCATCGTTCTCTTTTGCAACACCTTCAAGATCATATCCTGTAACTCGTTTAACAGCATTTGCGCTCCAGTATGTACGAACATCTGCAAACATCTGAGCACGTCCGGTAAGGAGTTTCATGAACAGCATTCCCAGACCGTTGAGAACATCATTCTCTGTAGCAAGGATGTATGGCTCTCTTGCGCCATCCCAGTCAAAGGAAGTATTCAGCATAGCCTCTGCAAAGTCACCATTCGGATAGAAATCAGTCCACTGTCTCTGTCCCTGGAAGCCAGCTGCAATCGCATTGTGTCCGATTGCTTCCTCTGAGAACTTCGGATCAAGGTTATCGCATCCATTCATAAGCTCTTTAATAATAACAGCCATCTTAACTACAAACTCAAACTGCTCTTCTTTCTGCTCCTCTGTCATCTGAAGTTCCGGTGGGTTCTTGTCAAAGCCGATGGTGCAGTTTTCTTTTGCCCATTTCATTGCTCTGTCAAATTCTTCATGATCATAGATGCCTTCTGTCATACGACGGATAATTTCAACCTCATCAACAGATTCAACACGCATTCCAAGATAGGACTCGATGAAATCAGGATCGATAATGGATCCGCCGATACCCATTGTAACAGAACCGATCTGCAGCCATGATTTGTTTCTCATAGTTGCAACAGCAACAGCTGCACGACCGAATCTTAACATTTTTTCTTTAACATCTTCTGGCATCTCTGTGTCATCAGCATCCAGAACTTCATGTCCGTAGATACCGAATGCCGGAAGCCCCTTCTGTGCATGTGTAGCAAGAACGGAAGCCAGATAAACAGCTCCTGGTCTCTCAGTAGCATTGAATCCCCAAACAGCCTTGATGGTCTGTGGATCCATATCCATTGTCTCTGCACCGTAGCACCAGCAAGGTGTAACTGTTACAGTGATATCAACACCTTCATGTCTGAACTTGTCTGCACAAGCAGCTGCCTCACCAACGCGTCCGATTGTGGTATCAGCGATAACAACCTTTACAGGCTCACCATTTGAATATTTTAAGTTTGCCTCATATAATTCCTTAACGGACTTAGCCATATTCATGGTCTGCTCTTCCAGAGATCCTCTTACATCGAGGGCTCCTCTACGTCCGTCAATAGTCGGTCTGATACCGATTACAGGGTAGCTTCCGATTAATCTGCTCTTTGCCATAGTAGTTTCATACCTCCTGTTATAAATATAAATTAAATTGTTCGTAACTGTTCAGCGTTTCGTAATTGCCTGCTGAATAATTACAATAGCTTTCTTAACTCTATTTCAGGCACTCTGCCTGTGTGTCGCTGATTGGAAAATCTATTTTTTCTCTCAGCCTCTCATATTTCACATTATAAGATTGATTCCGGAAAATTACTTGTGATATAATAGCAAATAATAGTACAATATTCACCTTTTCTGTAGAAACAATAAAATTTCTATAAATTCTTGACTGGAGGAAAAACTTTGCAGATTATTGATCAGAACGAAGACCGTCCGCGCGGCACTTATGAGTTTCCTTTTGAGTTTCATCATATTGATGCAAACCATCCCCGATACATTATGTCTTATCACTGGCATGTAGAATATGAAATCATTCGCATTCTTTCCGGCGAATTCACCGTCACTTTAGATGAAAAAAGTTTTAAAGCGACCCAGGGTGATGTAATTTTTGTCCACAGTGGAATTTTACATTCCGGAATTCCTGTAAATTGTGTCTATCAGTGCATTGTATTTGACATGAACGTATTTCTGAAGCTGAATTCCGTATGCGCTGATTATATCCAGAAGATCGTACATCAGGATATTTTGATTTTCCACCATTTTGACAATCGCTATCCGGATATTCTAGGTATCGTAAATTCACTTTTTCACGCTATGGAGGAAAAAAAGACCGGGTATGAGCTTTCTGTAATCGGACAATTTTACCACTTTTTCGGTATTGTTTTTGGTAATCATTACTATCTGGACAGCCAGCCTAAAGCACGCCGGGATTACAAACGAATTCTGCAGTTGAAGCAGGTTGTGGAGTTCATTGAAAAGAACTATGCTTCTCCTCTTACCCTGAGTCAGTTATCCGAATCTGTTTCCATGTCACCTAAGTACTTCTGCCGTTTTTTTTCCGAGATGACCCATCAGACGCCTATGGATTATCTAAACCGACAGCGTATTGAACAGGCCTGTTATGAACTGTCCACTACAGGTGATTCCATTACTGATATTGCTTATCGAAATGGGTTCAATGATTTGAGTTATTTTATCCGTACATTCAAAAAATATAAAGGAACTACACCAGGTAAATATAATAAAAGCTGATACTATACTGCTATGAATACAATTGACAGCGGTGATTTTTACCGGGCGGGCATTGGCCTGATGTCCGCCCTTTTCTCTTACTGCTTCAGATATGTAGAAGATGTGAGTTGTTCGCCGTAAGAAAGACGACAGAGAATTATTCCTGCATTTTTGCAGGCTATGGCAACGCATTTTTGCGCACTCTTTTGCTGTACAGACGCGAAAAGGCAGATGTTTACTGTTATTTTGATATACATGCCAATTTTTTCCAGAATGGTCTCTTATTCCAGGACCCTTATGCAGGTTGCCTTCAAGTAAATGGATGATGGAATTGCTGCTGATCAGGCAGATTAGCCCATGGCAGAAAACTGTCCGCACATACTGCTGCAGAACGCCGCAGAAAATCAGAAATTGTTTTTCTCTTTCGTTTCTTTTATTCTAACAAAAGCCGGCTGCCATTACAACGAAATTCGGTCGTAAAATTCTCCCATAATTCGACACTTAAATGATAAATTTTATCTGTAGCTAGAGTTTTCATTTTTCTTAAACGTGCTATAATATTTTTCATTAGAAGCAACTAACATAAGTACGATGAAAGGAAGCTGTTGAATCATGGGAAGATGTTATCTTTTATCAAAAACTGTTACGGAAGACCTGGCAAATGAAATCATAAAAGAACTGACAGAGCGAGGCGATGTGAAACACGCCAGAATCTCCGCTGACGGACGTTATCTTTATGTGGATACCATTGACGGAGAATTTTCCGTGGTAATGTATTCAGCAGTAAATATCTGCAGCCGTATTGCAAACTGCGAGCTGTCCTTTGTGAAATTTGATTACACAGCTTAAAGTCTGCAGATTGCGGGAATGATTTTTTCAAACAGGCTCCAGTACCACTTCTTCTGAAAGCATACCATCAGGACATTTATGGCAAATCTATTAAGAAAGGGAGATTAAATTATGCAGCAGATTACATTAAAAATAGACGGAATGATGTGTGGAATGTGTGAATCCCACATTAACGAAAGTATTCGTAATAACTTTTCTGTAAAAAAAGTCACCTCGTCCCATACAAAAGGAGAGACTGTTATCCTTACAGAAAATGATCTTGATGAAGCAAAGCTGAAAGAGATCATTGATAAAACAGGTTATAAACTGCTCTCTGTCTCAAAAGCTCCGTACGAAAAAAAGAAAGGCTTTTTCTCTTTCCTGAAAAAATAGCCTTTCTCTGTCATAATCCTTGTACTATATTCCAACTACAATATTTCCGGTAATACGGACAATGCATATTCTGCCAAGCTATGATCTTCCTCTCCTGTGCCTCCGCTTATGCCAAGACCTCCGATAATCGTATCTCCGGATTTCAGCGGCACACCGCCTCCGAAAATCACGATTTTTCCACCATCCATCTTATCTACGCCGTAAAAGGTTCCACCTGGCTGAGCCAGTTTGGATAATTCCATGGTGGACATCTTCACCGCAACAGAAGTATAAGCTTTTTTCAAAGCGACATCAAAGCTTACCAGAAATGCTCCGTCCATTACATGAACGGCAATTGGATTTCCTTCCGGACCGCAAACTGCAATCACCGCTTTCTTCCCGCGGCGAAGGGCTTCCTGTTCGATTTTCCCGATCAGCTTCTTCGCTCCATCCAGTGTAATCTTATTCTGCATACCCATGCGGCGCAGTACTGCCTGAATTACAGCTTCGTCTACAGAATCAGAGGTACCAGATATGAGAGAATTTTCAACTTTCGTATCCACGCTCACGCTTCCTCCTGCCACTTTCTCAGTTCCACTTGCATGTAGTTCCGTATTTTCAGAAGATGTGTCATTTTCTACATACTCTGACGCACCCGTCTTCTGACCTGCCGCCTCCGCTTCTTCATAGCGTGCAAGCACATACAGATAGTCTGCCAGACGGTTCATATATTTCTTGCTTCCTGTATCAGAACCAAACTTTACACTTACAGCCGCAAGATCACGCTCCGCTCTTCTGGCCACAGCCCAAGTCACATCAATCTCAGCAGACAAGCGACAGGCCCCAGGTAAAGAGGACTCCTTCGGCATATGAAAAAGCCCCGTCAAACGGTCAATCTCTTCCTCTAAAAGCTCTGTCTTGTCATCATTGATCTTATACTCTCTATTATATGGATCTGCCACTCCTGCATCAATTCTGGTCAGATTTTCCTGGATCTTTTCCAGAAAACGGATGGTATCTCCATCTCTGATCATGGTTTTCAACACTCCAATATGGCAGGAAAGTTCATCTATGGTTCCCTCCAGCTGAATTCGGTCATCCGCTTTGGAAACGTTTTTCGTATGGACAAGATTGGTAGTTCCCTTGTCACCATTCTTTGTATAAATACTCATACGACTTTCTCCTGACATTTTACCCATCCGGCAAAATGGATTTTATTACTACTATTCAAAGATTTCTGTGTAGCTTAAATTAATCTGTCACGAAATCCTTAAGCAATTACATTTTATTATGCACCAATACACTGAATATAAGACAAGGTTCGTGCAAAAGCAGGAAATAATCCACATTATCTTACGTTCACTACATTAGTTATAAACAGACTCTGGACAAATACACGCAATTCCGCCGTATCTGTCCAAAGTCTCTTATGTGTTACCGGGCACAAAGTGAACAGCAACTCTTAAATTCATTAAAATGACCACAATTTCTTGTAGATCTTCACAATATCCTCTTTCGTTGGTACTCTTGGATTGGCAGTTGTGCAGGCATCAGCAAGCGCCAGGTTTGCCATTTTATCAATTGCTGCAAAATACTCATCCTCAGAAATAGTTCCCATTTCTTTAATCGTAAGCGGAATATTCATTTCCTTCTGCATAAACTGAATCCAGTTTACAAGAGATCTTACAGACATTACTTTGTTGTAGTTACTCAGTCCAAGAATATGTGAAATATTGGCATATCGCTTTACTGCCGGAAGATATTCCTGCTGACTTCTGCTGTGTTTGTTGATATTTGCATTAAATTCTACAATATGCGGAAGCAGCATTGCATTGGCACGTCCATGAGGAATATGGAAAATAGCTCCCAGCTGATGTGCCATACTATGTGTGATTCCAAGTCCTGCAGCATTAAAAGAAAGTCCGGCAAGACAGGAAGCTACATGCATTTTCTGACGGGCATGCATATCACCACCGTCAAGGTATGCTCTTAACAGAAAGACTCCGCAGATTTCAATTGACTTTTCTGCAAGAGCAGACGAAAATTCATTGTGATTGATACTTACATAAGACTCAATTGCATGAGTCAGTACGTCCATACCTGTATCTGCTGTGATAGAGGGCGGAACGCTCTTTACCAGTTCTGCATCCAGGATTGCCTCATCAGCTGTAAGGCTGTCTGAGATCAGCGGATACTTCACATGATTATCTGTATCATTTACAACTGCAAAAGAGGTAACCTCAGATCCGGTACCACTGGTAGTAGGAATTGCAATAAGACCTACTTTGCCGTAATTGTTGATCTTCAGGGCAAACTCACGGATTGCCTTGGATGAGTCAATTGCAGAGCCGCCTCCGACAGCTACTACAACCTCCGGCTGATACTCCAGGAACTTCTTTACACCTTCTGCGATTTTTCCTACCGGTGCATCCGGCACAACATCACTGAATACTTCAAACTCCTTGCCACCGCGTCTCAATGGGTCTGTGATCAGCTCGATCATTTTCCCTTTTGCGATGAATGGATCTGTGATCACCAGAACTCTTTTGTATGGCAGTTCTGCCAGTCTATCCAGGGCATTGTCACCAAAATGGATGACTGTTTTCATTTCAAAAGTTTTCATAATTCAATGCTCCTTTATTGCAGCTTTCTTTTGTGAGCAGAAAGCTTCTATCGGACAGATTCCGGATATCTGCACTCCACGCCCTCTTCTTCAAAAAGCTTCAGCCATTTTTCAGAAGGCTTCACATCTGTCACGACGATATCAACATCCCGCAATCTTCCGGCAACGGAAAATGCGGTCTGGTCAAATTTCGTATTGTCCACAACCAGGATTTTCTTACGTCCTGAATCCAGCATTGCTCTCTTTGCTGTTCCAAAAGCTTCCTGTGATTCCATTACTCCCCAGTTCTCATCAAGAGCCTTACAGGAAAAAATAACGGTATCTACAAAATAAGAGCGAATGACTTCTTCTGTCCGGGATCCAAGAAAAGCCAGATAGCCTTCCTTCATCATCCCACCTGTGGAAATAATATTCCATCCTGACACATCTGCCAGTTCCAGAAGGATCTCCATGGAATTGGTGATCACAGTCAGACGCTCCTTCTCTTTTAATGCCTTTGCCACAAACACTGCAGTAGTGCTGGCGTCCAGAAGCAGATGTTCCCCGTCATGCACAAGAGAGGCTACAATTTCCGCCATCTTCTGTTTCCCAACTACATTCTGATTCTTGCGCACATTAAAAGGGAGATCAATGCTCACATCTTCATTGATCACAGCTCCGCCATAACTTTTAATGGCAAGCCCTTCCTTCTCCAGCTTGTCCAGATCCCGTCGGATGGTTTCCTCAGAGACACCGTATAACTGGCTCAGTTCACTTACTACTACGCGCTTCTCATTCTGTAATTTCTCAAGGATCAGATTCCGTCTCTCTAACGCAAGCATGTTCAGGTCCCCTCCGCGTTCATTTTATTGGTCAGACCAGAATTACAGAAGGCTGTCGATCATTCTCTTATCCGGATGTGCAATAACAGAGGAATCCAGATACATGCCTTTTTCAGCAACAAGCTCTTTCGCTCTGTCGATTGATGCGGATACAGCAGAAACCTCACCAGTGATCATCATGTAAGATTTTCCGCACATGCCTTTTGCAATACGAAGCTCAATAAGATCTACAATTGCAGTCTTTGCAGCCTGATCTGCAGCCTCAATAATGGAAGCTGCATCATATGTTTCAAGAATTCCCAGCGCACTGATCTCCTCAACCTGAGTAGTTCCATAAATAGCCGGGAAAAGAGACTCGTGTGGATTACCCAGTACAAAACTGTCAATGCACTTGTCCTCATATGTTGTTACAGCTGTATCTACGGCAGCTTTTACCGCACTGAGATCACCGGTAATAATTGCAATATATTTACCCGGACACACGGTCTGCGCCTCAACGATTTCTACATCAGATGTCTTAACCATTGCATCTGCTGCAGTAACGCCGGTAGCTGTAGTTTTGAATTCAATCATTCCGATTGCTTTACTCATTTTCTGCACGTCCTTTCTAATTCTTTGCAACTACGATCCAGCGGTCTGTCACCTCGGTAACTTTACCGGAGATGGTTGCATGGATACCAACACTTAAGCCCTGGGCAGGAGAAGCGATCATCTGACCTCTTGTCACCTGATCTCCAACTTTTACAATTGCCTGAGCAGGTGCTCCGATATGCTGGCTAAGAAGAATTTTAACCTTTGGAATATCAACCAGTGTCTCGTCCATCGGTGCGTCTTTGTCATATTTTGTAAGACCAAGACGTGCCATCAGGCGTTCTTCCGGAACCTTGCGGTATTCTCGGGATTCCTTAACTGGTACTGGCTGTACTCCCTGAGGAGGACGAATACCTGCCTTACGAAGTCCGCCCTTCATGTCTGCAAGAAGTGTTCTTGGAGCAAGGCTCTGAGGACATGCATACATCTCACAAACTCCACAGGAGCTGCAGAAGCTTGCATTGATGTATGGATTAACATCTCTGAAATCCTGATTGGAAGCTGCACGCATGAAGCGGGCTGGATCAATCGGATGTCCCAGATTGTTACGTGGGCAAAGATCTGTACAAGTATTACACTGGCAGCAAATAGATGCTGCACGTTTTAAATCTATAGCAGAAGTCCGCATCTTCTTCTGTACGATTAAATGGTCTTTTGGCAGAACCAGAATCGCATTTGTTGTCTTCGTCACAGGGTCAGAACCTTTTCCGATTCTTCCCATCATCGGTCCACCAATAAAGTAAACCGGATCTTTTACAGTAGTTCCGCCTGCCTGGGCAACAACATCATCCATAGTACATCCAAGAGGTACTTTTACAGTTACCGGATGATTTACCTCAGCTACAACAGACACATATTTGGCTGTTACAGGCTCTTTTTTCTCTACTGCCTTGTATATATTATACAATGTCTCTACGTTAAACACAGCAACTCCCTGCTCAATAGGAAGTCCGCCAGGTCTTACAACTCTACCAGTTGCTTCGTAGATCAGTACAACCTCATCTCCCATCGGATACACTTCATCCAGAAGGTGAATGCGCATTCCAGGGAACTCTTCAATATGCTGTTTCAGAGCATTTACTGTCTGAACGTAAGATTTTTTGATTCCAATAATGGCTTCAGAAGCTCCAACCGTTTCCTGAACCATATGGAAGGTTTTCATAATTTCGTAAGCGTGCTTCTCTAATAACTGTCTGTGTAATTTCAGTAAAGGTTCGCACTCTGCACAGTTCATAAGAATGGTATTTGCTTTGTCTGTCAGCTTCATGTATGTAGGGAATCCTGCACCGCCGGCACCAACTACACCATTCTCCTGTATAATATTCTGTAATTCTTTGATATCCATGGCGTTACTCCAATCCTGCACCGTCATCAACGATACCTACAATGGCGGCATCTACCGGTGCTGTTTCTACGCCGCAGCCAATTCTTGCCGCGCTTCCTTGTGCCACCAATACATATTCTCCGATTCCTGCACCGATAATATCGATTGCAACAATCTGACTGAGGTCACCTTTCATGTGATGAACCGGTTCCACGATCATAAACTTATTGCCGATCAGCTTTTCGTTTTTTCTTGTGGAAACAACGCTTCCTACTACCTTGCCAACTATCATGTGAACCTCCAAATTTTATATCAGTTCAGCCATGCACCTGTCATTTTCAGAACCAGCATGGCTGAACACTTTATTTTAGTAATGAGGAAATGATTCCCAGAACATTACTTTATAATTGTAACTGTATTGCCTGTGGCAATTTTTGCTGCATTTGCTTCATCTGTATCAATGTGCATCTCCAGTGTAAAGCTGTCATCTACACGGATCTTCACCTGATTAAAAATGGTTCCTCTCTCATTGTCAGCCTTAACAGATACGATATCTCCATCCTTCACACCGGCTGCCTGGGCATCCTTCGGGGACATGTGAATGTGACGCATTGCTACGATACATCCCTCTTTCAGATAAATCGCACCTTTCGGTCCGACAATTGCAATAGGAGCACTTCCCTTAACATCTCCAGACTCACGCACCGGTACTTTCATACCAAGCTTGATTGCGTCTGTAGCTGATACTTCAACCTGGGAAGCCTTGCGGACCGGTCCGAGAATACGTACATTCTCAATTGCACGGAGCTTCAATCCAACGATAGTTACTGTCTCATTGGAGGCAAACTGTCCGCCCATCAGCTCTTTCTTCTTGGTGAGCTGATATCCTGGTCCAAATAAAGCTTCAACATGTTCCTGTGTCAGGTGGATATGTCTTGCGGAAACTCCGATGGGCACCATGAAGCCATTGCCTTTTTCTTCTTTTTTATTGAGAGCATCCAGTACCATTCTGGTAATCAGCTCAACATTATTGGTTTCCAAAAGTACACCTACTTTCTTCCTGGAATTCGGTAATGTCTGACATAGCAGACATTATAAAAGTAAGAAGCATCCATGAATTCGCTCATGCAAGCACAGCTCATTCATGGCTGCTGTCTGGACTTTTATATTATTTCAGAACTGGAAGGATTTTCTCAACATCTGTATGAGGTCTCGGAATTACGTGTGTAGCTACAAGCTCTCCAAGTCTGGATGCTGCTGCGCTTCCGCTCTCTACTGCAGATTTAACTGCTCCAACATCTCCACGAACCATAACTGTTACAAGACCGGATCCGATCTTCTCTGTTCCAACTAATGCAACGTTAGCTGCTTTGCACATCTGGTCAGCTGCCTCGATAGCTGCTGTAAGTCCTCTGGTTTCTACCATTCCTAATGCTTCCTGTGTCATGATTTTTTCCTCCTTATGAATTGCTGGTTTCTCAGCTTCTATATGTTTGGTTTCTGTAATCTCTTTGTCAGCTGCAGTGGTCTTCGGCTCTTCAGTCTTTACTTCTGCTGCTTTTGCTCTGGTTGTTCTAGCCGTTCTTCTCGGAGCGGCTGCCTTTTTAGGGGCTGCTTTTTTCGCTGTCTCTTTCTTTTCTTCGTCAGCCATTATTCATCCCCCTTTTTCTTTCTCCATCGACTTGCGCTAAGCTCCACCATTTTGACGATTTCCTCATGGGGATTGGCAATTACTGCATAGCTTGCCGGTTTCTTGATGGCATTTGTTGCTGCCGCTTCCACGGCTTCTGTAACAGCTGCCACATCGCCTTGTACAATAATGGTCACCAGTCGTCCGCCCAGCTTACGCTCCCATGACGCCAGCTCAACGTCTGCCGTTTTACACATGATGTCCAGGGCATCCATGGCCGCTACAACACCTGTGATTTCAATAAAACCATATGATTTACTCATGAGCGAACTCCTTATAGTTCATTAGATGCTTGGAAGGATTTTCTCCACATCTGTATGAGGTCTTGGGATTACGTGTGTAGCTACAAGCTCTCCAAGTCTGGATGCTGCTGCGCTTCCACTCTCAACTGCTGCCTTAACAGCTCCGACATCACCGCGAACCATAACAGTTACAAGACCGGATCCGATTTTCTCTGTACCAACCAGTGTAACCTCTGCTGCTTTTGTCATTGCATCTGCTGCCTCGATTGCAGCTGTAAGTCCTCTGGTTTCTACCATTCCTAAAGCTTCCTGTGCCATGATGAATTCCTCCTGATATATCTCGACTTTTCAAGTACGCTCCAGCGTACTTGCTGTGAGGTACCTGCCATGCTCCGCATGACTTTGTTCGTTTTTATTATAGACTTAAATTCACTGGTTAGCAATCATTAATCCTTATCCAGTGCGCTGATTTTCAGCATTTTTTGTGTACCGGGTTCCGGATTTGGTATTACGTAGTGCTGTACCACACCGGTCATACTCTCTGCTACTCTGATTCCAGCTTCCACAGCCTCTGTTACATCAGAAACGCTTCCGCGGAACTTGATGCAGACAAGGAGCGGTACCGGCAGACTGTCCGCATTTGCAGGTTTATTTTTATCAAAAACCTCCAGATGGACATTTGCTGCCTTGCAGCCGGCGTCGGCCGCCACAAACGCTGTTGCCAGTCCGAACACCTCCAAGATTCCTACAGCTTCTGCCATCTTGATTCTCCTTTATCCGGCAATTATTTATTTACAACTGCGATCTTAAGACCGGTCATTGCAAGGTTCTTCTTTAATGCTTCATTGATCTCCTCAAGCGGATACTTGTCTGTGATCAGCTCAGACATTGGAAGTCCGATTGCATTTGCTCTCTTAAGGAAATCAAATGTTGTAACGTAATCTCTTAAGGTGTATACCCAGGAGCCTACGATTGTGATCTCTTTGGAGCAGATGTCAAAGTGCGGGTTAATTGTAGCATCTCCACCATTGATGAAGAAACCAAGCTCGCAAAGGCCACCGCCGTTACGGATGAATTTGTAGATGTTTGCATGAGCAACAGGTGATCCTGTACACTGGAATGCAAAGTCTGCAAGATGTCCGCCAAACTGATCTTTAACAGCTTCAGAAAGTGCTTCGATTCCTTTGTGCTCCATGAAGTTTACACTCATGGTAGCGCCCATTCTCTTAGCGAAATCAAGACGCTGCTGATTTCCATCTACAGCACAGATGTTCTCGATACCCATGGTACGAAGAACTGCAATACAGATCAGACCGATTGGTCCGCATCCCTGTACAACAACTCTGCTGTTGAAACGAAGGATACCAGTTGTTTTTGCTCTCTCAACTGCATGTACAAGAACTGCACATGGCTCGATCAGGATACGGGAGTCCAGATCAAGATCACTTACGTTGAAGAATGTGCTTCCAAACTCTCCACCTCTGATAAAGATGTAATCAGAGAACCATCCGTTAAGATGAATGTCATCATCTGGAAGAAGTCCGTATACGTCAGCTCCTCCAACGTTTTTCTTGTTTAAGTCGAACATTGTGATTTCAGGATCATCCTTGAAGATCATACAGGTAACGACTTTGTCACCGATCTTAACCGGTTTTCCAGCTGTATCAGTCTTAACATTTTTACCCATGGCAACGATCTCACCAGTTCCCTCATGTCCAAGTGCAACCGGGATCAGGTTGAATGGGTCTCTCTTGAATTCGTGAGCATCAGTACCGCAAACGCCGCAGCCTTCTACTTTAACAAGGATGTCGTCATCGCCAATTGCCGGAATCGGGTACTCTTTAATATCAAAATGCTCTTTTTCAGTAAGTACTGCAACGTGTGCAGTTTTCGGAATTGCGCCTGCCGGTGCTGCAGCTGGTGCTGCCGGTGCTGCTGATGCAGAAGCTGCCGGTGCTGTTCCAGCCATTCCAGCAAGAACCTGTTTTACGATTTCTTCGATATTTACGTTATTCATATCCATTTTTATGTTTCCTCCTGTCAGCGAATGCAAAGGCTGTCTGCCATTACGCAGCGTCTTCTCTTGGTAAATGTACTTGCACTTGTAAGTCCTTCACCAGTACGGCTTGCGATTGTGAATGTACAGTAACCTTCTCCGCCGAATCCAAGTGCTGCATAGGAAGGTGCATTCTTAACAAGGATTGCGGTGTCGATTGCTTTCGCATATTTGGTGATATTGTCAATGTTCTTGGAATGAATGTGTGCAGAGTGGCGGTTGCCATGCTCAAGCCATACAGCCTGCTCTACTGCATCATCAAAATCTTTTGCCCTTACAACGCCAAGGATCGGCATCATAAGCTCTGTAGCGATAAGTGGATGTTCCTTCGGTCCTTCAAATACGATGCAGCGGATATTTGCAGGAGCATTTACTCCGATCATGGAAAGTAATGTTCTTGCGTCACGTCCAACGCATTTACGGTTCAGCTTGCCGCCTGCAAGAACAACTGCTGTAAGTTTATCCTGTTCTTCTTTGGAAGCAAGGTAACAGTCATTCTCACTTACCAGATAATGCATAAGCTCATCTGTAATAGAAGCAACTGCTACGATTTCCTTCTCTGCGATACACGGAAGGTTGTTATCGAATGTACATCCGTTTACGATATCCTGAGCAGCTTTTCTTACATCTGCTGTCTCATCTACAACTGCCGGAGGATTTCCTGCGCCAGCGCCGATTCCACGTTTTCCAGAGGAAAGGACTGCTGTTACAACGCCAGGACCGCCTGTTGCTGCGATAAGCGGGATATCTTTATGTTTCATCATAATATTGCTTGTCTCTAATGTAGGTTTCTCTACTGTTACTGCGATATTGTCCGGGCCACCTGCTTCCAGGGATGCCTCATTTAAAAGATTAATCGCATAAATAGAGGTTTTGATTGCTGCCGGATGTGGATTAAATACAACTGTATTTCCACCTGCCAGCATACCCATTGTGTTGCACAGAATGGTCTCACTTGGGTTCGTACACGGAGTGATTGCTCCGATTACGCCAAACGGTCCCATCTCGATCAGAGTAAGTCCTCTGTCGCCTGACCATGCTGTAGTGCTGAGATCTTCTGTACCAGGGGTCTTATCTGCTACCAGATGATGTTTCAGGATCTTATCTCCTACATTTCCCATTCCGGTCTCATCAACACCCATACGTGCAAGGATTTCTGCATTTTCTTTTGTTTTTCTTCGAATGCAGGTAATAATTTTTTCTCTCTGGTCCAAGGACATTTTCCGAACGATCTTCTGGGAAGCTTTCGCAGCCTCAATGGCCTCGTTCATATCTGTGAAAATTCCATGTTTACCGGCCGGAGCGTCTGCAATCTGCATTTTCGCCATAACTTCCTGTACAATATCCTGTACCATGCTCTCGCTGATTGGCATGAGATTGTTCCTCCTTAACAATTGCCCGCAGCTGCCTGATTCTCTCACAGCTGCGGCCTTTATATTTTCTGATTATTTCAGTCCTAACTGAGCCATAACCTGTTTGGTGATCTTAGCTACTAACTCTGCATCTGCATTAGCTGTATCTGCTGCCGGAGCATCGCAGTTGCCGCCAACGAAATCATACTGATATCCTGGGAACTGTTTATAGTCTTCGTTGTGACATGCACCACCGCAGTTATGGCAGTTCATGCCATCTTTGTTCTGGCAAAGGCTTGCCGGATGTTTTCCAGGCATACCGAATTTACGACGGATCTCATAAAGTTTCTTAATGTTCTCTTTATCAAATTCCTTCGGGCCTCCAAGAAGTTTGCTCTGATACAGAAGCTGTGCATAGAATTCTACGGACTCCATCTTCATGTATGCAGCGTTCAGGTCTGTGCTCCAGGTAAGAGCTCCGTGGTTCTCAAGAAGAACTGCATCGAAATATGGAAGATATTTCTCAAGGTTATCCGGAATCTCCATTGTAGAAGGTGTACCATACTCAGCGATCGGAACACATCCAAGAGCGATAACTGCCTCTGGCATGATTGGCTGTGTAAGCGGAATACCGGCAATAGCAAAAGATGTTGCATAAATTGGATGAGCATGTACAACAGATCCTACATCAGGTCTCTTCTCATATACTCTCATATGCATCTTGATCTCAGATGATGGTTTGAATCCCGGGTTAGCCTGAAGAACATTTCCTTTGGCATCTACTTTACAGATGAACTCTGGGGTCATGAAACCTTTGGATACACCAGTAGGTGTGCAAAGGAACTCGTTGTCATTCAGTTTTACAGAGATGTTTCCATCATTTGCTGCAACCATGTTGCGGTTATAGATTCTTCTTCCGATGTCGCAAATCTGTTTTTTGATTTCGTATTCGTTTACCATGCTTTTTTCCTCCTTAAGCACATTCAGGTGCGGTGGATTATGTAAGTTATAGTACCGCACCGGGTAACTTATCATGGCTAGGCATAGCTAGCCTGTTACTTTTTAGGTTATGTTGTAAGTTTACACCATTCCACATTATAAGTCAAGGTTTTTCCGTTGTTTTATGTTGTTTTATGTGGATTTTTTTCTGGATTGCTATGTTGTTTTTCGTGGTTTTGCTGGTTTTACTGTTTTTCCACATTTGACAGGTATTTTCTAATTCACAGGATCAGAGGCATCTTTTTCCCATGGCATTACATCGCCATCTTCCCTAAGATATTCCAAAATCTCCGGAATGCCCTCCTGCTGCCTGGAGTCTACATAAAAGATTTTTTTACAGCCGGCAAGTTCCAGCCAGGACGTGGCAAGTTTTATATTTGCATCAGGATTGTGTATTTTGGTAACAATTCCAATTACTTCACGGTTGGCCATACAGGTAATGCAAGGTGGAAAAAGGCAATAAGGTTCCGTGGCAGATACCAGCAGACCTACCACATCTGATTCATATGTATACAACGCCAGGGCGTGTCCCAGACCTTTCGTCTGGGCATACTCTCCTGGCGTATCTACGATCACATCAAAATTATTTACATATTGTGTTTTATGATAATGTATTTTTTCACCACGCAGGGCCTGGGTCAAAGTAGTTTTTCCAGCCTCGCTGCGACCGATCAGAACAAGTTTCTTCATATTCTGTCAGGTCCTTGTAATGGGGCATAAAGTAAAGCCCAGTTTATTTCCCACATAATCCAGAATTGCACTGGTAGAAGCTTCTACTTCCGACACAGTACCTGTGATGATCAGGCTTCCGCTGAAACGGTCAACAAACCCCAGTTCAATGCCAGATGATTTCATCGCAATATCTGCCATAATGATAGCAGTTTCTGCCGGACTTACAGTCATGATCCCAATGGCCGCTCTTGAGTAATCCAGAGATGGATCAAGACCCAGCTTTGTGTAAAGAATCTTATCCGGATTAGCAATGATATGTGCCAGGGAAATCTGCTTGCCTGGCACAAGCTCCTGTACAATTCTCTGTTTCATTTCCGGAGACATATTATCTGTGTATCCCATTTTCTCCTCCTGAATAAAGGGTTTTTATTTTCTGATTTGATTATACCTTTCTGATTTCCAAGTGTCAACAAAAAGCAACACTTCTCCGCATGCGATATGTGGTTTTTCTTGTACTGCAATGTTGTTTTTATTTGTTTTTTCTGTTTTTTCTTATTTATGATTGACATGTTTTTTGCCCTCTGGCATACTAAAGTTAACTGTAAATGGCTTTTCAAAACACTTTTATAGTGAAATTACCAGCTGCATATATTCACGTAATCTTGACTAGGAGATGATTTTATGTATCTTTCTGATATACACACACATTCCATTGCCAGCGGACACGGCACAACCTGCACCATCAGCGACATGGCAAAGGCTGCTTCTCAAAAAGGGCTGAAGCTTCTTGGAATCACAGACCACGGACCAGCCACTCTGGCTGCAGGAACTTCTTCTTATTTTCGAAGCCTGATCTATTCGCCAAGGAAGCGTTTCGACGTGGAATTATTATATGGAATTGAACTGAACATTCTGGATACCGATGGAAAAACAGATCTGCCACAGGAGCTTCTTGATAAGCTGGACTACGCAATCGCCAGCATGCATTATCAGAATTTCCGGCCAAAGACCAGGGAAGAAAATACTGCTGCTTTTCTGAACGTAATGAAGAATCCGGTTATAAAGATCCTGGGACACATTGATAATCCCCAGTATGACATAGATTACGACGCAGTTGTAAAGGCTGCCGGTGAAAACGGTGTTCTCCTTGAGATCAACGAAGCTTCCCTGGCGCCTTACGGATATCGGGGCGACACCCATGCCAACTGCGCGCAGATCCTGTCCTGCTGCCGGAAGTATCTGGTTCCAATCGTTCTTTCCAGTGACAGTCATGGAACAGAGCATATTGGAGACTTCACTTATGCCGCTGATTTCGTTCATAATGCTATGTTTCCAGAGGGTCTGATTCTTAACAACCAGATTCCGAAATTAAAGATGCTGTTAAGCATACGATAAAAAGGATCCAGCTTGCAGAATTCCAATGGAATTTTGCATTACGCAAAAACTCTCCGAGAAATATAAATACGTAAGCTTAACTTCGTATATATTCCGGAGAGTTTTTTATACTTATTTCTTTGATTACTCATTTTCATTTTTATGATCTGCTTCTCTTACTTTCTGCATCATCGCTGCAAGTTCCTGATATTTTCCTGTCACATAACCGTAATTTTTCTTCTTATGAGGGAGCTGACAATTCGTGCAATCTTTAAATCCCTTCTCATTATATTTGAAATTTCCGCCGCATTTTTCTCCAAGGGCATAAAGCGGGCAATAGCAGAACAGACAGTTAAAGTCCTCTGGATCAGCTCCTTTATGGCATGGAAAATACTCACATTTCTTATGGCTGAAATAAGCGTATTCTTTGTCTTCCCAATATTTTTTCTCCATATTTCTCTCCTTATCTCATACAACTCAAAACAAAATATTCTTTATATTCTATTTCGTAATGCACAAAAATCAAATGATAAAAATGACTCCCGCTTACAGGAATAGAATATTGCCAGAGCGTGTTTAAAAAAGGCTTTCTGCAAGATGTGCGTCACACTCTGCAGGAGATTACGGAATAATTCTACAAACAGGCTCAGGAAAAGTGTAAAAAAAATACCGCATATGCGGCTTCTGAATCATCGTGATTTAAGAGGGAGCGATGCTACTCCGGGGTAGAATATGATCCGTTCATATATACGCGGAGGGAACGGTTTCATCCGAAGTAGTATCGCCTGCCATTTAATCTGTATAATTCTTCTGAACAGGCGATCATTCCATAAAAAATGTCCACTCACAAAAGCGGACAACATCTCAGGGCTGCGGATTCCCCAAAACTGGTTGTTACACTTTCATCGGAAGTTTAACCTCGCCATACCAAGCAGGTTTCCTGGCTCCAGGATCATCACATCATCTCTCCTTCTCATGCGCAAGCACAATGGACTATGAGATTCGCTCCTCTGTTACAGTGACCGGATCGCTCAGGTTTCTCACCTGATTCCCTCTTTCTGCCAGCTTGTAGCTGTCAGCACTTAATATGTTCACTATGGAATTATACTGACACCATAGTACCACCGGTCACTGTCTTTGTCAACCCTTTGAAAGGATTTTTGTTATTTTTTTATCAACTTTTTTATCAACCAGATGTTGCTAGTCACGGCGTGACCAGCAGCGTCATTTTTTCCTGAATCTTCTCCACCAGGATTTTCGCTGTTTTTTCATGAGATCTGTGCCCCGGGTGCTGCCTTGATCCAAATTCTCCTTCCAGTGTATCCGGAAGCTTCACAAATTCTACGCGTTCATCCCCTGTTTTTCTTTTATAATTCCCCACCGCTTTCTCAAGCGTTGGTAAAATCTCATCTCCAAGCATTCCATAACACCACAGAATATAGCTTTCCGGATTACATACGCGCAGTTTTCTCAAAAAGACTTCCACAGCCTTTCCAACCCTGTCCATATTCTTCGTGCCGCTGCCGTCGTTTGTCCCCAGATTCACCACGATCACATCAGGCTGAAACTTCTGGAAATCCCATTTTTCCATAGCACCCAGTTGTTTGTTTCTTTCTCCATTTAAAAGACCGCACACCTGCTCATAATATAGCGGGATTGCCTGCTGCTCATTGCCTTCCCAGGAACAGAAAACGCCCCAGCCGCTCTGACTGATGCAATTGTACACCGCGCCCAGTTCTTTTGCCGCCATATATGCATAATTATCCACGGCATTGAAGCAAAAGGAATTCCATGTCATTTCTTCTCCTGCACCGCAGCCGCCCTCACCAGAGGTAATGCTGTCCCCTATTACTTCCAATCTGAGCTTCGGTGTTTCAAGAGGTAAGAACTCACCGTCAGTTTCAACCTCCAGCAGCTGAAGCAATGTTTTTTCATCTGTAGGAAACGCAGGGGTATCACGAAGAAGCTTTACATTTCTTACCTTATCCCTTTCCATATTACGGAAAAGGCAGATTTTCTGTTCTCCCTTATTTACCATAAGCCGTTGGGACCATACGCCGTCTACGATCACATCCACCCATGGCTCAAAAACATCATAATCGGAGCGGATTTTCACCCATATTTCTGTTGCTTTTACATTCAGTTCAATTCCGGAAGCGGTCCAAAATAGTGTTACCGGTTCCAGACTGCCATTCGTTCTTCCTAATATTCTTAAATATGGAATTTCCTTCATCTGATAATGGCTAAGCATTTTTCTCCACCTCTCATCTGGCTATACGAAATATTTATGTTACGATTTTCAGACAATACTTTTATTCTTACTATACTTCTTTTTTCTTTGCTTTTCCACATTATTTTCAGTAAAAAGCCCCTTCCGGATTTTCATCTCCGGAAAGGGCTCACAAATTCATTTATTCAGATTACACAAGACGTCTTACAGAAGTAATCGTTCTGTATGCAGCATTATCGCTGACCTTGATGCCATCTCTGGCATTGGATGCATGGACAATCTGTCCATTTCCCATATAGATTGCAACATGTCCGCCATAGCAGATCAGGTCGCCTGGCTGAGCATCCGCATAGGATACTTCATATCCGGCATTCTGCTGCTCATAAGATGTTCTTGGAAGACTTACGCCAAAGTTTGCATATACACTCTGCACAAAGCCAGAGCAGTCAGCACCACTGGTAAGGCTTGTTCCACCCCATACATATGGGTTTCCAACAAACTGTGTTGCATAGGATACAACAGAAGAGCCGGAACCTGAAGAACTGCTGGCTGATGAACTGTCAGAAGAACTATCTGAGGAACTGTCGGAGCTGCTTGCCTCGGAATTGTAATCAACTGTATTGTCAGTATCAATTACATTACCATACTCATCGTATTCATAATCAGAAGATCCATCAGA
Organism: Ruminococcus sp. D54t1_190329_F1; assembly: GCF_015551645.1. NCBI lineage: Bacteria > Bacillati > Bacillota > Clostridia > Eubacteriales > Oscillospiraceae > Ruminococcus > Ruminococcus sp. D54t1_190329_F1. The sequence goes on along the minus strand of NZ_JADNDC010000001.1, from coordinate 124,549 downwards.
AGAACCACTTACAACATTTCCATCTTCATCATACTGAACATCTTCTGAGGAATTATCTCCGTTCTGAGCTGCTTCCTGTGCTGCTGCAGCTGCTGCGGCCTCTGCCTCTGCCTGACGTCTTGCCTCTTCTTCTGCTGCAATACGTTCTGCCTCAAGCTGCTCAATTTCTGCCTGCTGCTGTTCCAGAAGGTTCGCATACTCAGTAGCCTGCTGCTGTGCGTATGCGATCTCATTCTCGCAATCAGCACTGTTCGCACGGGTTACATCCAACTGATACTGAAGGTTAGACTGCTGAGCCTCATATTCTTCCTTCATGGTCTCAAAATCAGCTTTCTCCTGCTCATACTGATCTTCTAACTTCTGAACTTCTTCAATCGTTCTTGCATATTTCTGAAGGCTCTCTCTGTCCTGCTCATACATCTGCTGTGTATACTCAGCTCTTGTAAGAAGATCTGCAAGGTTATCTGCATTTAACATCATCTGGAACCATGCATTGTTTCCACCTTTTTCATAAAGATACTGAATACGTTTCTTCATAGCGCTGTACTGTTTATCCTTGGCATTCTGAGCCTTGGTCAGGTCACCCTGTGTTTTCTCAATTTCTGCTTCCTTGGAAGCGATATCACTCTCAAGAGTCTGAATGGAAACCATTACATTTACAAGATCAGAATTCAAAGATTCGATCTGGCTCTCAAGCTGCTGCTTCTGATCCCACAGAGCACTCATACGTGCGTATGTAGCATCCAGCTGCTGGCTTGTCCAGGCCTGCTCTTCTCTTAAATCGCTCTCACGGTCAGCCATTACGCTTACAACCTGTGAACCGCACATTAAAATTGCCAGTGTCAGACATACAATTCTTTTCTTCATGTTTCATCACCCTCGTTAATCTTTTTGATAATCTAAAAAACTCAATTTGTAATATGTTTGCAATATTTCATTCAATCTTGCTACATATTAGCACACTCTCGCAAAGATTTCAACCCTGAATTGCAATAAATTTTAAAACTTTGTAACATTTCGTAATATATTTGTCTAAATAAGAGACACAGAGCGTGTTTGTGCAACAGAGGGGGAATTCAAAGATTTCCGTTGTTACATAAAAAGAGAACCAGTATTTTCACTGATTCTCTCTTGTATATTACTTAACCATTATTTTCCAAACAGATCGTACAGAATCTGGTCTGCTGTCATATTGTAATAACCATCCGGATCAGAAAGTGTATCTCCATTCCATCTCAGATAGTTTCCATTTCGGATATAGTTTCCAACGGATGGATGATAGTTGAAGATGCTGTATCCGGAATACAAGGACATATACTTCTTCGCAAGGGCTGCAGCCTCACTGGAATAGCTTCCTGTAGGTGTGGTAGTTCCGGAAATCTGGACACCTGCCTGCGGAGTGGAATGAATGATAACAACACTCTTATCACTGCACTGTCCAAGAACGATCCATGTATGACCATCATTGTATCCGATATCGCCAGGCTTCAGCTCCCAACCATTCTGTGACAGATAAGACTGATTTACGATTGAGCCCCAGCCTTTCCCCTTGTAATAGCTTCCAATTTCACCTGAAACCACTGTGTATCCATATCCTACACCGGACTGTGTCTGCATTACCTGATAAGCAGACCAGCCTACAAAGCCCGAGCAGTCAAATCCTTTCGCACGATTGGAAGTAGAAAGATCACGGTAATTATTGTAATCATAACCGGATGGATTCGCTGACCATTTATTATACCAGCTGGTCATGGTATCGCTGAGACCCTTTCTTGTGGAATCATTCCATCCGCCGCCCCATACGTAAAGTGCTTTTCCAACAGGTAAAAGTGCTCCTGCAAGATAATTCTTGATGGTCTTATTTCCTGTATTTCCATTCGGAGAAGGATCATCCTGCTTCTCTCCCTGGCATACACCAGTGCTGGAAAATGTATATGTAACACCATCAACAGTCTGTGTGCCTGTGTACATCGCGCCTGTAGCAGGATCAAAATAGTACTTTGTACCCTTGTCTGTATTCTCCACCCAGCCCGTCGCCATAGCTCCGGAGCCGCTGTAGAAATAATAGGTCACATTATTGATCGTCTTAAAACCAACTGCCATGATTCCATTGGTAGCAGTTTTCGATGTAGTATCAAAATACCGCTTCACTCCTGATGAGCTAGTCAGCCAGCCAGTGGCCATAATTCCCGTTTTGGAAAAATAGCGGATATTTCCTTTGCTGTCCTTTACAAAACCGGTAGCTGCAACGCCTGATTTCGCGTAAAGGTAATAGGTCTTTCCGCCAAGCTTCAGCCACTTTGTCTTCATGTATCCGGTTGACGGTGCAAAGTAACGGCGCTGTCCCTTGGAATTGGAAAGCCATCCAGTTACCATAACACCTGCTTTGCTTGTGAAATAACGCTTTCTGCCCTTTTTATCTTTCACCCAGCCTTTCGCCTGAACACCGGTAGATTTACTAAAATAATATTTCTTACCGTTCAGGGTAAGCCATCCTTTGACTTTCTTGCCGTTTTTATAGTAGTATGTTTTTCCTTTTACTGTACGGAATCCATTCTTCGTGGCAGCCTGTACATCTCTTGATGTACTATGGCATGTAAAACCGGCTGCCATAAGCATTACCAGCAGCAGGATACTCCAAAGTCTGAATTTTTTACATTTGTTTTGCATACTTACCTTCCTTTTTAATTAATCTGTTGCTGTCCACAGGTAATACTGCAGTCCAGCAAACACAACCCCTGTTATTATCATCTTCAAGTTTTTACAAAGTTGTTACAGCTTTATGTAGCTCATTATATTACAGTTTCCATCTATCGTCAACCCGAAAGTAAAACTCTGTAAAGTTTTCACAATATTTTCGTATTATTTTTCTTTAAAAGCAATGATTTCAAAGGTATTTTCCATAAAAAAAGAACAGTCCCACACAATATAAAAGAACTGTCCTTTTATAAATTCTGTAATATTTCTGTTATAAAGTGATTATAATAGATGTTTTCTTAATTCTTCTCCGCTCAGAGCGCTTAAGTAAGCAGGTGCAACATCAAATACAGTCTTGCAGCCCTTCTGTCCCTCCTGGTTCATGCGGTATGCAGCTCTGGCATATGCAACAATTACAGAAGAAGTAAATTCCGGATTGGAATCCAGTTTCAGGCTGTACTCGATCACATGACTGTTCTCATCGTTCCAGCCGGTCTTGCCTGTGCGGATTACAAATCCACCGTGCGGAATTCCGCTGTGGTCACGCTTCAGTTCCTCTTCGGAAATAAAATGTACTGTGGTATCGTATTCATCAAAGTAGTTCGGCATAGTCTTGATCTCATTCTCAATTCTTGCAAGATCAGCGCCTTCTTCAGCTACTACGAAACACTCTCTGGTATGTTTCTCCCTTGTAGTAAGCTCCGGATTCTTTCCGCTTCTTACTGCTTCCAGTGCAGCCTCAACCGGGATAGTGTACTGTTTGCCATCCTTTACCCCTTTGATACGGCGGATTGCATCAGAATGTCCCTGGCTTACGCCTTTTCCCCAGAATGTGTAATCCTTGCCGTTTGTCAGGATTGCATTTGCATACATGCGGTTCAGGGAAAACATTCCCGGATCCCAGCCTACAGAAATAATTCCAACATGACCGTTCTCAGAAGCTGCTTTGTCCACATTTGCAAAATGTTCCGGGATTCTCTTATGGGTATCAAAGCTGTCTACCACATTGAACCACTGGGCATATTTCGGTGTCTGCTCTGGCAGGTCAGTAGCACTTCCGCCGCAAAGAATCATAACATCAATCTGGTCTTTCATCTTCTCAGCATCATCTACAGAATATACCTTCGCTGTCTCTGTCAGAATTTTAACAGTCTCAGGAGCACGACGGGTAAAAACTCCCACCAGTTCCATATCAGGATTGTGTTTGATCGCACATTCTACGCCACGTCCCAGGTTACCGTATCCCAGGATACCAATACGAATACTCATTATCTGATTCCTCCTATACTACCGCACGCCAGATGCACAATCCCCACAAATGGTCATGCAGCCCCCAAAAGCTGTATTATCCCATACGAACGTCAGATGCTTCACGTCTGCGGTATCTATATCTATTTCACGCTTTAACAGTTTAATACGTGCGAGTTTTCTTGTCAATTGATTTTTAACAAAATCTGTCATTCAAAGGTTACTGTTCTCTGGTAACATCAAAACACCTCAAAAAAGAATACTGTACAATGGCATCCTTCTCCACGGTACAGTATCATAAACTTCTACTTTATCAACAGCACAGCACTCCGCTTCCCGGACAGCACATTCCGCAAAGCGCATTTGCCAGACAAAGCTTCAGACACATATCATCCCCTGCCACCGGCATTCCTCCAAACGGTCCCTGCTGTGTCTCATACCAGCTTCCACCGCCCTCCATCCGGTTCAGGAGCATACGGTACTGCTGATTATTCGGCTCCTGGCGCACAGCTTCACGAATATGCTCCAGCGCTTTTACATTATTCCCCATTCCCATGTTCGCCATGGAGGAAATATAATACCACTCTCCATTCTTCTGGGAAAGGGAATTCAATACATTCATAGCCTCCTGATAATGTCCGCTCTGAACAAAATTAGCTGCTGCACGTCTACGCACACTTTCCTCATCTTCGTAAGTGCTCTGGCGCTGCTGTCCTCCAAAGCCGCCAAATCCGCCATATCCGTAACCACCGTATCCGCCGGAAGATTCACCACTGCTTCCATACTCGCGTTCTCTCATGATCTGCTCATATGCCTGCTGTACTTCCTTAAACTTCTCTTCTGCCTGATCTTTGTTTGGATTGTTAATATTCGCATCCGGATGGTACTTCCGGCTTAACTTTCTGTATGCCTTCTTTATTTCTTCATCTGTTGCATTTCTGGAAACTCCCAGTACGCTATATGGATCCAACATGTTCTTTCTCCCGTTCTTCCCTGCGTTTCCTGCTCACTTCCTCGAAGCGGCACCACACACCGGAATATAAAATGTTCCGAAGAATATCCCCATATTTAATAATAGGAAGCTTCTCGAATTCTCTGCAGGTTTCTGCCATCATCATCATAAGGATCTGGCGTACTTCCCCTTCAAACCCTTCCATTGTATATTTTTCTGCGAAAGGATTGTAATCTTTATTTTTCACATCTTCTTCCACATCATCATATGCATCCAGAAGATAGATGAATTTGCCAAGATAAAAGCCAATTCTTCGAAGGCTTTTCTCCCACTCATCCTGCCTGTAAGCAAGAATCTCCTCCATAATATGCCCGAAAACCCCGGACATTCTGTCTATATCTGTCTCCCCCTGTTTCTCCAAAGCGGAAAGCGCATCCAGAAGTTCGACGATCCGCTTCGCCTTATCTGGATAAAGTTTTAACAGACGGTTATTTTTCCCCTCAAGAAGCCTGGCGTAACCAAGCTTCACATATTTCCTGTCATCGTTCCAGTCATCCAGACATTTATAATAAGTTAAAAGTATATTCATGTCTGCACAGTATTCTGTCATCACATTCTTTCGAACCGGCTGTTTTCTCACAGGATGAAGAATGCATCTGGTAGTGCCCTTGTACGTCTTTGGCTCATAAAGGCCGGAAAGAAGCATGATCACAAAAGTCATATCATAGCTTAATGTAATCTGGCCGGATATCCCGTATTTCTCACGCAGTTCCCTGCAGAGTCCACAGTAAAAGGATCTGTACATGTCAAAATCCTTCATCTTGATCTCCGGCTTGTTCATTACAATATATCCAAACATATCAGCGCCTCTTTATAAATTTGGTATGACACTTGGGACATTCAATCTCCACTTTCTTAAATCCGCCTCTGGGGATACGGATTTTCTGACCACAGCCAGGACAGCTGTAAATATGATAGTCCTTGCGCTGGCTCATCATTCGCTTCTCTTTCTGGAAACGGGCTCTTAGCTTATCCGTCATCTGAAGATACTTCTGATTCTCCTGATAACGTTTGGAAATATTTTTGGAAAAAATCCTGAAATAAGTATAAACAATGGCAGCCATTCCAAACAGATCCAGAAATGCGCCAATTCCACTTCTGGTCCCGGTAAATAAGGTGAGCACAATAGCAGCCAGTGCCACTCCCATGGTGAATCTCGCGAACTGATCCACTCCATTGCGTCCCTGCATAAATCTCATAAATTTTTCTTTCAATAAAATACCTTCTTTCTTGTGAACTTATCTTCCTGAAATAAGTTTCTGTCTCTCTTTTGTTATTATATTATTTCCCTATCCCTGATTCTGTATATGGTTCACAAAACAATCGGCAATCATTCAGCCCTTTTCCTATCTGTCGCTGCAGACCTGGAAAATATAAAATTTCAGATAATAAGATTCATCAGCAGACCATAAGATCGGATGATCTGGTGCCTGGGTGCGATATTCTACCTGACGAAGACGTTTATGCACATTTCTGGCAGCCTGACCGATGGTCTGGGTAAAAAGCTGGTAATCCATAAAATGTGAACAGGAACAGGTTGCAAGGAAGCCGCCGTCTTTCACCAGTTTCATAGCACGAAGATTGATCTCACGATAGCCTTTCACCGCATTCTTAACAGAGCTTCTTGACTTGGTAAATGCAGGTGGATCCAGAATCACCACGTCATATTTCTCGCCTTTCTCTTCCAGTTTCGGAAGAAGATCGAAGACGTCCTCACAGATAAATTTTACAGAATCAGAAAGTCCGTTTAAAGCTGCATTGGCTGTAGCCTGATCAACTGCAAGCTGTGAAGCATCCACACCAGTTACTTCTTTCGCTCCTGCATATCCTGCATTTAAAGCAAAAGAACCAGTATGGGTAAAACAGTCCAGAACTCTGGCATTCCTGCAAAGCTTCTGGATTGCCAGACGATTGTATTTCTGATCCAGGAAAAATCCTGTCTTCTGACCGTCTTTTACATCCACCTGATATTTTACACCATTTTCCACAATTTCAACCAAAGTAGGGAACTCTTCACCAATAAAGCCCTTATATGGCTCCATTCCCTCCTGCTTACGTACTTTCACGTCACTTCTCTCGTAAACGCCGCAGATCCGGATACCATCCTCTGCCAGAACTTTCTTCAGAAGTTCCACCAGCATCTCTTTATAACGGTCGATTCCAAGTGCAAGGGACTGTACCACCAGCACATCAGAAAACTTGTCCACAATAAAACCCGGCAGAAAATCTGCCTCTCCGAAGATCACGCGACAGCTTGAAGTATCCGTTACTTTCTTACGATACTCCCATGCATCCCGCACTCTTTTCTCAAAAAATTCCTCATCGATCACAGTATTCTCATCTCTTGAAAGAAGACGTACCACAATCCTGGAATTCGTATTGATAAATCCTCTTCCCAGAGGATATCCGTCAAAATCATGAACCAGTACAATATCTCCATTTACAAAGCTTCCCATAATAGAAGCTACTTCATTATCAAAAATCCACATTCCGCCGGATTTCAAAAGACGTCCTTCTCCCTTTTTCAGGGTTACTACTGCCAGACTCATAGCACTACTCCTTTGCTTTTGCGATTTAGGTAACATTGTAGCACACAATTTCTCAATTTGCCAGTGTTTCCAGGGGTTCTGCGAAAAAGTCATAAAAATTTCACTAATCTTAAAATTTTATAAACTGCCAGCCATTCATCTTCTTTTTTTAACAGACATCTCATTCTCATTAACAACAAAAAAACTCCGGACTGCCTGAGCCCGCCTCCTATCGTCAGATTCTAAATCTGACTTTCAATGGCGGTACACGGTTCAGACATTCCAGAGCTTTCACTTATCTTATATTCTGGCTTTTCCAGAAGGTTATTTTCTTCTTATTTCGCATTCGCTGCAGCTACATGTACATGAATCAGATTTGCCTTAATAAGAGCTGGACGAACTGCATTGTAAATAATCACAACCAGGATTGTAGATACAATTGCATTTACAAATGTAGCACCGGCGCTTAATTTTGCAAGGATGCTCGCTACTTCCTGGGGCTGACCAAGAATGTACTGTTTGTAGAAATAGCCAACGATGGGATCTGCGATCACATTAAAAGCAAGACCTGCAATGGAAGCGATCAGACTCCATTTGAATACGTATTTCTTGTCGTTCGTCTCATTGATCTTTGCAATCTTGTGGGCTACAAGACCTGTTATAAGACCGATGCAAAGCTTCAGGACAAAAGTCTTGGGTGCTCCTGTAATGTAAACCGGATCCATAAGGTCTGCAATAGTCATTCCAATAGAACCAGCAAGACCGCCGTACCAACCGCCAAGAAGCAGAGCTCCAAGCACGCAGAAGGTATTTCCGATGTGAAGAGAAGTAGCATCTCCACCCGGTACCGGAATCTTAATCTGCAAAAATGTAAAAGATACATAGCAAAGTGCTGCAAGAAGTGCAGTCTCTGCAAGTTTCATAATGGTAGAATTCTGTTTGTTCATAGGTTTCTCTCTCTTTCCCGGAAACCTGGTACATATTGAAAAAACATTCTGCAAGATGTGCCTCACAAGTTGCAGGAATGATTTCTCAAACAAGCTCCAATGTTTCCTGTTTAATCACTGCTTTTTATACTGCAGTATCTAATTAGCACTTATCATAGCGAGATACTGGTATGTCTTCAATAGACAGTTTTGATTATTTTTAAGAGGACAGTTATTTTCTGCAAAAAAGGTACAGTCCCCAATATCCCACTGGATATCAGTTTCTGTACCTTTTCCACCAGCAGACATGTCATCTCCTGGAGCATCAACACATACTATTCAACAGTATTCTTCCGAATTCAGGTCTGTTATTCTTCGTAGGACTCTTCATCAATAGTCTCGTCATAAGACTCATCGCCTACTTCATCTGTAGCACTTTCATCTGTTGTCACATTTTCAGAGCCGTCAGCTGAATCACTGGATTCTGAACTCTCACCATAAAGTTTCTCAAAGAACTTCATAGTATCTTTATACAGGGTATCTTTATCATCAGAAGATACTGCATCGCCAAGAACATCAATATCCTCAGAAGACTCACCATCATCGATCACATCAATGCCGAAAAGTTTCTTCATCTCTTTATCCAGCATATTCAGTTCTGGTGTAATGTATTTCTCAGTTCCATCCTCCTGATAGGAAACAGCACCATTTCCAAGGATACCAAGGTATTTCTGAAGAACTTTGATGGAAAGCTTGTTGGCTGTGTCAGAATCAAGTGTTACAGTAACTGCAGCATCATCTCCCATTACTTCGTAAAGAGCATCCTCATCACCGCTGTACTCTCCCTGACAGAAGGTCTTCGCTTTTTCAAATTTCGCTTTAGCATCATCGCCAAGGAAATCTGTATTCAGCTGTGATATATCTGTGATCTCTGCGGAAGAATCACTGCCATCACCATTATCTGTTCCGCCAACTTCACTGATGTCGCCGTCAGCTGACTCATCTGTACTTCCATCTGTGTTCTCGCTGGAATCATCAGAAGCCGGAAATTCTTCCCAGGATTCTTCACCGGATTCGTCTGCAGCTCCAGTCTCCTCAGCAAGTCCCGGATCCTCTGTAGAACTCTCGATAACATTGTCACCAAGAGCACTCTGGTCTACATTATCCACAATGCTGTCCTCATCATCTGAGGAATCACTGCTCTCCTCTGCCTGGCCTGTTACATTGTCATTTACACGTTCCAGAGTTTCCTGCATCTCAGAGTAATCATAGTCCTGCTGGGAAATCTGCTGAAGCAGGTTTACGATGGTATTAATCTCATCATCTGTAAGAGTTACATTGTTATTATTGGAGATATTTACAACAATATTGTAGATATCATCTGCATTCTGAACATTGTCTGCAATAACCTGCATTTTCGCCTGGTTAATAACAGTGGTAGCGTCATTCTGTCCTACAGAATCAGCAAGATTACCTGTAACTACCATCTCCTCAGTAGCAAGCTCCTTCTTGGTCTCGTCAAGTTTCTGTCCACTGGCAGTCTCATATGCCATCTGGATACCAGTCAGTGCTCCTGTACCTGATACCTCGAACGGGCATGCAGCAACAACCTCACAGTTGGTAACACCAGATGTGGAAAGGGAACTTGCGATCATATTGCAGGTAACCCAGTTCAAATTGGCGGTACGAACCTTGATGCCACCGGATGTGGTAGGCTTCACATAAGCACAGCTCACTGTTCTTGTACCAATCTGCTCCAGCGGAACATAGGAACTTAAGTGATCCCTCTCATCCTGATTGGTAACGTAAATAATCTGTGCCTGGCTGGAATCTACTTTAAAATATTTCAGCATGGTGTTCTTCTGCTCATCTGAAAGATCTGCGCCAAGTGTAACAACCTTCATAGCATCTGCCAGAGCCGGTACTGTGGGAACCATGCTTCCCATAACCATTGATGCGCTGCAGAGCAGCGTAGCTAATAATTTACCTTTCTTCATAACTTTTCCTCCAACTTTCTGTTTGGGTTATAATCTGATCTGTAATGAAAGCCTCATACTCTGTAACGGCTTCCACGCACTGCACCTCTGTCTTTGCAGTTGTTTTATTTAGTACACTTATTATAACATACTTCTTATAGTTTTTGTAATTTTAATTGTTAATTCTCTCTTTGAATCTGAATATATGTTTTGGTAAAAAAATTATTATATCAGCAGCTTTTCCAGAGCCTGTTATCTGGCGAGCTGTAAACAGTAATCCAGAACCTCCTGCACGGTCTTAACTGGTGTAATCTCAAGCTTCTCTTTTACCTCATCGGCCACATCATCAAGATCATCCATATTCTCATATGGAATAAACACATGCTTTACGCCAGCTCTCTGGGCAGCCATCAGCTTCTCCGGCAATCCGCCAATAGGCATAACACCGCCGCGAAGGGAAACTTCTCCTGTCATTGCTATTTCTGCTGGTGCAGGCTTTCCTGTCACCAGAGAGGATAATGCAGTTACCAGCGTAATGCCGGCTGATGGGCCATCCTTAGGAACTGCTCCTGCCGGCACATGGATGTGAAGATCATTTTCCTTGAATTTATCCGCGAATTCCGGATAGAGGGACTTCACAAGAGTAATGGCAATCTGGGCGGACTCTTTCATCACATCTCCAAGCTGTCCGGTAATGATCACCTTTCCATCGCCTTTTGTAAAAGAAGTTTCGATAAAAAGGATTTCTCCGCCGGCACTGGTCCAGGCAAGACCGGTTACAACTCCAGGCACTGGATTTTCCAGAATCTTCTCATGATGGATTCCATGTCCCAAAAATTCTGCTACACGCTTCTCGCTTACCGTAATACTCTTCTGCTCACCCTTTACCAGCTTCACAGCTGCATATCTGCATAGCACATCCATCTGCTTCTTCAGTCCACGGACACCAGCCTCCGCTGTATACTCTTCAATAATGCGGCGGATTGCCTCATCTGTCACCTTCAGATTCTGGGCTTTGATTCCCATGCTCTTCATTGCTTTCGGCAAAAGATGACGTCTGGCAATCTGGAACTTCTCCACTGCAGTATATCCTGGAAACTGGATCACTTCCATACGATTGAGCAATGGCTCAGGAATGGTATCGGTGGAATTGGCTGTACACACAAAAAGCACATTGGAAAGATCATAAGGAACATTCATATAATGATCTGTAAAGCTTCCGTTCTGCTCCGGATCCAGCACTTCCAAAAGAGCACTTGCCGGATCACCGCCGTAATCTTTGGCAAGCTTGTCCACCTCATCCAGTACCATAACCGGATTTGCGGCTCCGCTTCTCTTCATTCCTTCCATAATCCTGCCTGGCATAGCACCTATGTAGGTTCTTCTGTGTCCTCGAATTTCCGCTTCATCACGGATTCCACCAAGACTGATACGCACATATTTACGGTGAAGCGCACGGGCAATACTCTGTCCGATACTGGTTTTTCCAGTTCCAGGTGCACCTACAAACAATAAAATGGAACCAGACTGTTTCTTATTAAGAGCCATAACAGCAAGCTGCTGGATAATTCTCTCTTTTACTTTTTTCAACCCATAATGGTCTTCATCCAGGATTTGTTCTGCCTCATTCAAATCAATTTCAGCAGGTTCCTCTGGCTTCCAGGAAAGACTTGTGGCAAAGTCCAGATAATCGTACAGCATGCCATACTCATGGCTGTCTTTTCCTTCCTGCTTCATGCGGTTCAGCACCTTTTCAGCTTCTTTGCGTGCTTCCTCATTCATGCCGGATTCCTGGATTTTCTTCTGGAAACGGCGCACATCAGAAATATTCTCCGGATGCATTTCATCCAGCTGCTGCTGAAGAAATTCGATCTGCTTCCGGATAGCGGACTCCCGGTAAACTTTCTCATTGGAGTTCTTCTGCGCAGTCTCAGCCTCCTCACTGACACGGAAAATCTCCATCAGCTCATAGACAGCCTCTTCCATCAGATGCATACGTTCTTTCCTGGAATCCACCTCGATCATATGGTATTTTTCTTCCCAGGAAAGACTCATGTAACCAGCCAAGGCACTGACGGCTTCCGGATAGCTTTTCCAATGATAGATCATGCTGCGTACCCAGACGCCCCACTGAAAGCCTTTTGCAAAATCCATCAGTTCTTTCTTGATCTTATCAAATTTCTCCTTTTCTTCTTCCGGGGAGATATCCTGGATATCCGGAAGATCTACCGCTTCTGCCTGAACCATGCCGTCAGTATATTCTACACGAGTCACCTGCACTCTTTTTCTGGTAGTAATCTTGACGCTGCCTTCCTCGTCTATATTCTCAATGATTCCCATCACGCCCACTGGAAAAATATTTTCCATGGAAATTTCCTCTGGGGCTATTTCTTTCTTCTGTAAAACGAAGAGAATTTCTTCTCCGATATTCTGTTCTTTAATTCTGCCTTCCGGAAACATATCTTTTTTAAAGAAAAATGTAACTTCCGGTAAAAGAAGAAGTTCATAAACTGGTATTGTAATCATACATGTTTCCTCCTTGTATTGTTAGCACTCCTTTAATATGAGTGCCAGATTTATTCTATAGAAAATGGCGAACTCATATGAATTCGCCATCTGAATCTATGATAGTTCATTATAGCACTAAATTAAAATTTTGCAATAAGAATCGAACATTCTTTCTGGAACATGGTAGTTTTTTGAAACATTTATTTCGAAACGGGAGCTAATTTTGCATTCTGATCTGTTCCCCTTTTATGGGCGCATAGGTATAAAGCTTCTCACCTTCCAGGTCCGCCTTGTGCATATCCACAGCACTGATCTGGTGGTTGTCGTAAGTATTATAATAGTAAATTCCCTTATCCGTATTACAGCAGGAAGTATATAGCGTAATCTCATACTTGTCTTCTCCCAGCTTGCAGCAGCCCCTCTGCTGGTCTACGCTGCCAAGAATGTGGAAAAACTGGCTTACACTTTCTTCTTCTGAATCCCCGGACAGAGAATTCATTTTTACAAAGGCCACCCGCACAAATCTTGACTGGGAGGAGAGATCTCCCGGCAGTCCCATGCCACCCATTCCCCGGCTGTACTGATTCAGTTCCAGATTTTCTGAAAAAGTGTTACTGCGGTTTTCCACAGCCAGCTGCATATAATTGTTCAGATTAAACATCTGATAGTTAAAGGGCGGATTGTTTGTGAGGACACCTACTGGATTATCATATATTTTCATTCCCTCTTCCAACGACTCCAGGGTAATACATTCCTCTTTGTCCGCAATAATCCAGTGCAGCTGCGCAACTGGCAGATCAGGAAGAAATGGGGTGTCAATCAGGTTCATATTCTTAAGAAGCTGGCGTGCTTCTTTCACTGTAGCACATTTTCCCAGAATCCATGGGATCAGTTCGAACTGAGTGATATTGTCTTTCCCCTCTACAGGCTTCTTGTAGCTGGCATTTCCAACGAAATTAAGGCCGGCGATTCCAAGACCTTTCTCATTGACCGCATCATAATACAGAGGATAGTTCTCCATAACACATGCCATTCCGATCATGGCATAATGATTTTTCAGCTGACCGCCTTCTCTTAAGTCAAATACATAATTTCTAGGCGTGATCACTACCTGGTCTCCATAGGAAATCTCATAATCCAGAGTTCTTCCAAAATAGAAATCCTTTGTTTTATAGGTTGCTGCTGTACACATATTCTGTTCCTCCATTCATCAGAGACTGTTTAAAAGTCAGTTCTGTATTACTGTTCACTGGTAACGTTCTGTAATCTGCATATTCCAAAAAGTTCCCAAGGCGTTGTATTTTCCAGTCTGTCATGTTATTATTTATAAAAATTGTGCATGAACGGTTCATCATTAGTGTTATATATTGTAGCACAAACTGTGAAAATTTAAACTCTTTTTTCCCGATTTCACACTTTTTTAAGAAAGGAACTTACCATGAATAAATCTATTGCAGTCGCAGGTACCGGATATGTAGGGCTTTCTATTTCTGTACTGCTGGCTCAGCATAATCATGTTGTTGCAGTTGACATAATTCCGGAGAAGATTGCTTTGATAAACCAGAAGAAATCTCCAATCCAAGATGAATATATCGAAAAATACCTGTCGGAAAAGGAACTGGATCTTACGGCCACCTCAGACGGAGAATCCGCCTACGCAGAGGCTGATTTTGTGGTAGTGGCCACCCCCACCAACTATGACAGCAGGAAAAATCATTTCGACACTTCCGCTGTTGAAGCTGTACTAAGCCTGGTCACAAGGGTGAATCCTGCTGCCACAATTGTGATCAAATCTACGATTCCTGTAGGCTACACAGAATCTATCCGAAAGAAGCTTCACAATAACAATATTATTTTCAGCCCGGAATTTCTCCGAGAGTCCAAGGCCCTGTACGACAATCTTTACCCAAGCAGGATCATTGTCTCCTGTGATGAACACACCAGAGAAGCAGCTCATACTTTTGCAGCACTTCTTCAGGAGGGTGCTCTTAAAGAAAATATCGACACCTTGTTCATGGGATATACGGAAGCAGAAGCTGTAAAACTTTTTGCCAACACCTATCTGGCACTTCGTGTTTCCTATTTTAATGAGCTGGATACTTACGCGGAAATGAAGGGGCTGAACACCCGCGATATTATCAATGGAGTCTGTCTGGATCCCCGGATCGGAACTCATTACAATAATCCTTCCTTTGGCTACGGCGGCTACTGCCTGCCTAAGGACACCAAACAGCTTCTTGCCAATTACAACGACGTTCCTCAGAATATGATGTCCGCAATCGTGGAAAGCAACCGTACCCGAAAGGATTTTATTGCTGATCAGGTACTGCAAAAAGCCGGCTATTACAACTACAATGAGGACAACCTTTATCAGTCAAGCCTGGAAAAAGAAGTGGTTATCGGCGTCTACCGCCTCACTATGAAGAGTAATTCCGATAATTTCCGGCAAAGCAGCATTCAGGGTGTTATGAAACGGATCAAGGCAAAAGGCGCCACTGTCATCATCTATGAGCCCAATTTGGAAAACGGTTCCACATTTTTTGGCAGCAAGGTTGTAAATAATCTGGAAGAGTTTAAAGAAAAAAGCCTGTGTATTCTGGCGAACCGTTATGACAAGGTCCTGGACGATGTGAAGAAAAAGGTTTATACAAGGGATCTGTTTTCCAGGGATTAAGAAACGAAAGCGTGTCTAAAAAAGGCTTCCGCAAGATGTACATCACAATTTGTGGGAGATTTTGCCCGGATGAGGGTGCCGCAGCGGGCTGCGTAGGTCGAATTCGAGCAAAATATACCGCAATCTGCACCATACAAAAACAGGCAGGAAACATAGCGATCAAGAGAGCAATAGCTCCGTTTAATCACTGTGTTTCCTGCCTGTTGTCTATGAAATCCGTTTTTTATTCACCATACTGGCAATTGCTCTCTTTCAATTGCCGGATGACTTTATCCTGAAATAGTGATTATAAGCATCCAGCACATCCTTACGTCCTCTCACGCGAATGGGAACCCGTTCTCCATTTCGGAGTAAAAACTCCTCTTCTACATCTGTAATGTGATCCATATTTACCAGAAAGCTTTGGTGGCAACGCAAAAAACGGGGATCCTCTATCTTTTTCTCAAGATTCCCAAGTTTTTCCGCAGTTTCAAGCACCGAACCATCCAGCATATGTAAGGTTACTGTATGGCGGTCACTTTCCAGGTATAAAATTTCATCCACGAAAGGATAACGATACTGTCTTCTGCATTTCACTGAAATCCGCCTGCGAAGCTCAGACTTCAGCAGTCTGTTTAAAATTGCTGTGGTCTGCTTCTCTTCTGCAGGTTTCAGAAGATAGCCGGATGCTTCTACCTCATAACTTTCAAGCGCAAAATCAGGTGAAGCAGTCAGAAATACAATAGGCGCTTTTACTCCCAGGTCACGCAGCTTCCGTGCCGTGTCCATTCCATTCAGATCGCCCATATAAATATCAAGAAAAATCAGATCTGGCCATATATAGCCCTCTTCAATGTCTGCAAGGAGGCTCTCTCCAGATTCATATTCCTGGATCTGCGCCTCCCTGCCATTTGTCTGAAAGTACACCATCAACTGACGCTTCAGCACAAAACGCTCAACTTCCACGTCGTCACATATGGCAATTCTGTTTACCAAAGCTCTCCCAAAGCCTCCTTGTACTTGACTAGTTTATTATAACACAACGTTCCCTCTCGGGGAGAAATCTGCATAATCGTCACGTTTCAGAGCATAATCCTCAATTACCTGCACTCCCCACTTTGTGGGATCTTTCAAGGCTTGCAAAGATCCTTCACAACCTCTCCGGCAATGATCAGTCCTGCAACAGACGGCACAAATGCTACGCTTCCCGGAATATCACGACGCTCTGTACATTTGTGCTTGGCACCTGGCGGGCAGATACAGTGGGTTCTGCAGCTGATGGACATATCCTCTATCGGTCTTGTAGGGATTTCCTCGGAATAAACCACTTTCAGCTTACGGACGCCACGTTTCTTCAGTTCGCGGCGCATAACCTTGGCAAGAGGGCAGACCTTAGTCTTATAAATGTCCGCAACTTTAAACTGGCTTGCATCCAGTTTGTTTCCGGCACCCATAGAACTGATGATCGGAACCCCTTTCTCCTTCGCCTTCATGACAAGGGAGATTTTTGCAGTAACGGTATCTACTGCATCTACAATATAATCATATTCTTCAAATGGAAAATCGTCTGCATTCTCCGGCAGAAAAAAACACTTATGTGTCTCCACCTTCACGTCCGGATTGATTTCCAGCATACGCTCTTTCATAACATCCGTCTTGTATTTTCCCACTGTTTTTCGCGTTGCTATGATCTGGCGGTTCAGATTCGTAAGGCATACCTTGTCGTCATCGATCAGGTCAAAAGCACCTACCCCGCTTCTCACCAACGCCTCACACACATATCCGCCAACACCGCCGATTCCAAATACTGCCACTCTGGCACCGGCAAGCTTCTTCATCCCCTCTTCTCCAAGAAGAAGCTGGGTTCTTGAAAACTGATTTAACATAAATTTTTCTCTCCTCAATGAAAGACAGGCAACAGACTTTCAAACAGACATTTCTCTTTCAATAAGAAAACTGCGGTCTGTTCTATCTTCACATAAAAAGCCTGGGAAGCTTATCCACCCAGACTTTTGTCCACATTACCTTTCGGAAATATTTTATAATGACTGTGTTTTTCTGTCAATTATTTTTTCGCCTACACATAAATAAATTACAGCGTTCCTGTTCACTCCGTTCGCAGTATCATTACAGCCATTTTTTCAAAACATCACTCAGCTTATTCATATCCAGCGGCTTTGCGATATGTCCGTTCATACCTGTATTTTTTGCCAGCTGTACATCTTCTGCAAAAGCATTGGCAGTCATGGCAACAATTGGCAGTTCTCCTTTTTCACCGGGGAGGCTTCTAATTGCTGCGGTTGCCTGATAACCATTCAGAACAGGCATTTGGATATCCATAAAAATAAGGTCATACCGGTCTTTTGGAGAAACCTCCACTTTTTCAACTGCAATTTTTCCATTTTCGGCTGTCTCAACTTCTGCCCCTGTCATCTGCAGGATTTCCACTGCAATTTCTCTGTTTAACTCATTATCCTCGACCAGCAGAATCCTTTTTCCTGTGTAATCTGCTTCTGACAGATTCTCCAGATAATTCCTTGCTGTTTTTTCTTTTTTGTCAGAAACAAACTGCCGCAGTGTAGCGGTCAGCCTGGAACGGAATAACGGTTTTGCAATAAAAGCATCTACACCTGCTGCCTTTGCATCTTCTTCAATCTCGCTGAACTCATAAGATGTCAGTACAATGATGGTAATCTCCTTCCCTATCCGTTTCCGAATCTGTCTGGCAGTTTCTATGCCATCCATATCCGGCATCTTCCAGTCCAAAATAACAGCAAAGTAATCATTTTTTAACTCATGACGTGCATAGCAGCGCTCAACGGCTTCTCTGCCGGAGAGGACCCATTCGCCTGTAATTCCAATCTCCTTCAATGTCGCAACTGTACTTTCACAGCATGTCTTATCATCATCCACAACCAGAACCGGCAAATTCATCAGATTTTCATCCTTTTCTTTCTCTTTTTCCTGAAGTTCAAGATAAATTGTTACCGTAATTTTAGTTCCCTTGTGTAAGGTGCTGTCCACTTTAATATTACCATTCATCAGATTTACAATATTTCTGCTGATTGCCATTCCCAGACCAGTTCCCTGAACTCTGGTTGTCCGATGGTCATCTGCGCGGCTGAAGGGATCAAACATGATTTTCTGGAATTCCGGCGACATACCGATTCCATTATCCTCAATCGTGAATTCATAGCATCCAAGCTCCGAAAATCCATTTGGCTTTTCCTCTATGGAAAAAGTAATATTCCCGCCATCCGGTGTATACTTGATCGCATTACTCATCAGATTCACAAATACCTGCTGAATCCTCAGACTGTCACCGCAGACATCCTCATGTTCAATATGATTAATGTGTATATCAAAATTATGTTTATGTTCATCAAGCACCGGTCGCGTAAGTGTAATAAGATTATCCACCAACTCTGACAGATTGAAATCTTCCTGTGCCAGTGTCATTTTTCCACTTTCAATACGTGCCATATCCAGCACTTCATTGATCAACCCAAGCAGATGACGGCTTGATTCTGTAATCTTGCTGAGACATTCAATAACTCTGTCCTGACTCTCAATATTTGCTCCGGCGATTGCTGTCAGACCCACAATGGCATTCATCGGTGTTCGGATATCATGGGACATATTGGAAAGGAATTCTGTTTTTGCACGATTTGCATTTTCTGCGGACCGGTAAGCCTCTTTCAGTGCCTGACGGGATTCAATCTCTGCTTTCTTCTCCTGTGTCACATCCATGGATGCCAGCAATACCTTTTCCAGCTTTCCATTCTTCCATTCCAAGGGAATATAAGAAGCGATTTTATAAGTCTTTTCATCCAGGCTGCAATACTCAAACTTATAAATATCATTTTCGCTTTTCAGATTTTCCCGGATATTTTCCGGGGCTATCAGAATATCTATAGCTTCCAACGGTTCCAGTGTCTTATACTTTTCAAGAACCTGCATCTGAAAATCATGATAGAAGCCCAGAGGTTTATATATCATCTGTCCATTCAGATTGTAGAATTCATATCTGTCATTTTCCAGATCACAGACAACAAAACGGTCAACCAGACGCACTATGCTCTGAATCAGCTGCTCCATGGAAGCATTATCCGCTGCCATCTGCAGATGCCGTGCGCTCTCTACCTTTGCCTCCGTAATATCCCGCAGAAAAATCATGGCATATTCTGAATCCTCTATCTCGCCACGTATGATCACATTACGGACCCATCGTTCTTCTCCCTTCAGAGTGATTCGGCACTCCAAAGACAATTCGGTTTCCAGACCCTTCAGTTTTTCCGCAATATAGCCACGATCATAAAAAGCGGATACTGCCTTCTTATCTGTTTCCACAACATAGGAATCCACAAAATGCCGGATCAGTTCATCCCATGTATGACTCTGTTCAAAAACAGTCATCAGGGACGGTTCAACCTTAAAGGTATCAAATGTGTTTGCCTCCAGGTTAACATAATATTCGCACAGATCTGTTTTCGTAAAGGCACGGTGGAAAGCAGCTGACTTTTGTGCCTGCATAATTTCTTTTTTTTCCGCATCAATATTAATAAAAATCCCGGCAATCCTGCTGGCAGAACCATCCAGCCGGCGTATTACTTCTGCTGATGCCCGAAACCACTGGTACTGATGATCCTTCATTCTCATACGGTACTCTACCTGGTATTTTACCTGATTCGTCTTATCCGCAATTGCCGCCTGAAGCTGCATCATTACTCTTTCTTTATCCTGTGGATGCAGAAGATCTGACCAGGATTCCAGTTTATTCGGAAAATCCAGAGTATCATGATAGCCAAGCATTTTTCGGAACTCATGGCTCCAGTTTGCATTCACAATCTCACTGTTTTCGTCACAGTCAAAATACCAGAAGCCGGAACGGATAGCCTCATTGATCAGTGCCAGATTTACATGATCCCAGTTGACCTGTACGGACATAATCCAGATCTGTCTGCCTGCTTCATCTGTCGCATCCTCTTTATAAAGCCGTACATTATTCACTGTACCGTCCGCTGTAAGGATCTGCGCTTCCCCGGCTCCGTGGATCTGCAAAAAACGGTCTCGATCCAATATACTTATATCCTTGCCGTAAAAAAATTTCTTCAATGAGCCTTTTGTCTGCTTCATAAAAGAATCGAACGTATGTCCTATACTATGTAGCAGCAGATTACTCACAGACAGAATAGACAGATTTTGGTCATAATATCCGGTCAACATACCTACCCCGCCATTATTTTCCAGTGTTTTCTGTATTGCCTGTGATAAATCCTGTGTTTGTCCAGGTACCGTCTTGTTTAAAGAATATATTTTATCCTCATAATTTTCCTTATATAACATTTTATAAAAACCCTCACTCTGTTTGATGCGTGTTTGAAAAAGGCTTTCTGCAAAATGTGGCGCGCAGATTGTAGGAATGCTTTTTCAACCACGCTCCAGAACATGCTCCGGCAAGTTCTCGTACATATTTTGGCATATAAAAAGGACACCTGACAAACATCCTGCCAGTGTCCCTGCTACATCTTTTTAAACTCACACATCCATATACATATAGTATAAAAGGTATCGGAATCGCTTCCGTTCTCACGTCTTTTCTATATATGGAAACAGCAGCAACCGGCTGACATGGTCAGACTTTCTGACTTTAGCCCCTTCTGGCTTTGCGTCCCTGCCTTTCAGCAAGTTTGCCTTTAAATAATTCCCATTTTTCATCAAAAATAAAATACCATGAAGTTTCCGGTGCGTCAATAATATTTTGATAGAAAATCTGTGTTTATGAACCATTCGCAAAGTCGAAGATGTCTCGCACAATCGTTACTCTGTCTTTGTCATATTCCCCGAAGTTCTGAATCATGCAGCAGCCACCACCAACAACTACATATAAACGCATCAGCTCCGGATTGTATTCCCTTTCTCTCAGCTTATGAAAGATTTCTCTTGTGTAATCACTGGCAGCCTTACGGATTACAGCCAAATACTTTTCTCCGATGTCTGCTGTCCCGGCACGGATCACCTGTTCAATCTATAGAATATCCAGACGGATGTGGAGTCTAAAAAAAACTTCACGCAACTGACCGCCCGATGACCACACCCTTGTTTCTGCTTCGCTGCGTACAGCTCGGAATCTCCAGCCGGGATCTGGATCTTCTTACGATTGGGATGGTGAACGACATGTACGCAGAAAGCAGCAATGATGAGTACAAAGGCTATGCGCAGATCGCTACGCAGAGGGATTTTGATGCATTTTAGCAAATTTATGTGCCTTATATAATGACAGTGTGTTGACATTAGACACGCATTTGAGTATACTATACTTGAATGGAGGTGTTCTGTATGGCAACAACTAATTTAAATATTCGTACAGAGAAGGCAATCAAGGATCAGGCGGAGGAAATCTTCAATGAGCTTGGTCTGAATATGACAACTGCTGTAAATATGTTCCTGAGAACCGCTATCCGTGAGCATGGTATTCCTTTTGAATTAAAACTGGAAGTACCGAATGATACGACAGCCGCTGCCATTGAGGATGGCAGAAAAATGATGAAGGATCCTTCTGCTCCGCGTTATTCCAGTATGGATGCGCTTAAGGCAGCTCTCGACGTATGAAATACGACATTCAGTTTACCAATCAGTTTAAAAAGGATTTGAAGCTTGCCAAAAAGCAAAATAAAAATCTTGATAAGCTGTTTGAGGTAATCGATATTCTGGCGAATGGCGGTACGCTGGATGCAAAATACAGGGATCATGACCTTACAGGAAACTATAAAGGCACGCGTGAGTGTCACATCGAACCGGACTGGTTGCTCATTTATGAGATTCAGAACAACGTTTTAGTACTCATGCTTTATAGGCTTGGTACGCACTCAGAACTATTCAAAAAATAGATTTAAAAAACAGAATAGCAATTCAGAAAGCATCTATCAGAAATGGTAGGTGCTTTTCTTATGCCCAAATCCAGGAAAGGAGGTGCGCTATGGCGGGAAGTAGAATCAAGGGTATCACGGTCGAGATCGGTGGCGATACTACCAAGCTTCAGAGTGCCTTAAAGGGTGTCAATTCAGAAATCAAGAATACGCAGTCACAACTTAAGAATGTCGAAAAGCTCCTGAAATATGATGCTCTTCAGAGGGAGATCATCGAAACGGAAGAATATCTCAAAAAGCTGTAAGCGCAGGCCAATCAGTCTGCCACTGCTGTGCAGAAGATTGCTACTGCTGGTGAAAACCTGAAGTCTGCAGGCGATAAGGTTTCCTCCACCGGCGAAAAGCTCCTTCCTGCCTCTGCTGCAGTTACAGCTCTTGGCGTTGCTGCTGTAAAAACAGACTCCGATTTTGATTCTTCTATGAGCCAGGTAGCCGCCGTGTCTGGTGCAACCGGAGATGATTTCGATAAGCTCCGTGCAAAGGCTCATGAGATGGGTGCGAAAACCAAGTTCTCAGCATCCGAGGCTGCGGATGCTATGAACTACATGGCGATGGCTGGATGGAAAACCTCCGACATGCTGGATGGTATCGAAGGTATCATGAACCTTGCTGCGGCATCTGGTGAGGACCTCGCCACCACATCGGATATCGTAACCGATGCACTGACTGCATTTGGTCTGACAGCCAAAGATTCTGGGCATTTCGCAGATATCCTTGCAGCGGCAAGCTCTAACGCAAATACAAAGGCAATGGATGATTGGCGACTGCGAAGCCGAAAACATCGACATGATTATCACCAAGTCCATCAGCCGATTTGCCAGAAACACGCTGGACTGCCTGAAATACATCCGCCAGCTGAAGGATAAGAACATTCCCGTCTTCTTTGAAAAGGAAGCCATCAATACAATGGATGCCAAGGGTGAGGTTCTGATTACGATTATGGCTTCCCTTGCGCAGCAGGAATCATAATCCCTCAGTCAGAATGTGAAGCTGGGACTCCAGTTTCGCTACCAGAATGGCCAGGTACAGGTAAATCACAATCACTTCCTCGGCTACACCAAGGATGCAGATGAGAATCTCATCATCGATCCGGAACAGGCAGAGGTGGTAAAGCGCATCTACCGGGAATACCGGGAGGGTATTTTCTACATCCACAAACCAGAATTGTCTTAACACTGTGCTGTTTCTCTTTTCTTCCAACATATGAATCCATACATGTCATTAAGAAAAAATATCAAGAAATTTACAACCACTGGAATATACCCCGGGTCCTTAATTGATGCCAGTATCCATAAGATAATCAGCACGATGTCATTCGATGCATATCCCAAAGCATAATAGGAAGACCGTAACATAGTGAGTGATGCAGCAAAAAAACTTGTTACTACCGAAATGGTACTAAATATCAGATTCGGCGTGTTAAGTTTTTTTAGTAATATATAAAATGCAATTGTCACTGCCACATTGCAAAGAACAAGAACTCCTGCTCCTTTTCTTGTAATTTTTCGTATTTCTACTGTTCCATCACTACTGTTTCTCGCATTTTTCAGCCATGTCACAATCGACCAAACAGACATCGGAAGTGACATAAATAAGTAAGTAAACATCTCTCCCCAGTAGCGAAAACGGTATGATATTATCGCATACTGGATGCAGAAAATCGTCATCAATATCGGTGCCCATACATTTCCCTGTGCGGCAAATATCAGTGAAGTTACACCAATACAAGTTGCAGTAAGTGTCAAAGCATCTACTCTTCCTGCCATAATATTGGACATAACAACAATAGCAATAGACACGAACCAAAGTGCCCATTCTCTTTTGGTCATTCTTTTAAATGGATTATTCATTTTTCTAATTCCCTTCATACGTTGATTTGAGACAACAGGAAATTAGATATATTTTATACCTGTTGTCTCTTAAAATTGGATACCCTTTATATGCTTCTCTTGCGAAGCAATGGCACCCTTCTGCATATGAAGGATTGCATAATTACTTTCGTGAAATTGATAATATCCAAAAAACATAATTTTATCCTCTATAACGCTCTGACAAATCGCGATTCACCGAATTTTCCCTTGCCATCTAATCCACTGCCTCAAATCGTGACATCTAATCCGAGGTTACAACCTGACACACATTTTGCAGTAGATATGTTTCCATATAAAACAACCGAGCTTTTTCAGGAGTTAGGCTTCTATTCCCAACTTCCGAAAAAGCCCGGAAATACGCCGCTTTCTGGCACTTGATTTTATTTTCTTGACATCAAGACTACCGTCTCAACATGCGTTGAGACGTCTGAACTGCTCTCTTTTTTACTCGTTGGTTTGCGAAAATATGTCCAACGTCTCATCAGTTTGTGGAAACATATCAATGGATTACAGCTTCTCCATTGTATGTTTTTGGTACAGTTAACTTCTAGAATAACCTACTTACTTCAACGTATCATTTCAATGATAAATTGTTCTGTTCCCTCTTCCAATTGCCTTACTCCACTTGGAGTAAAACCGTGTCGCAAATAAAAGTGCTGCGCTTTTGTATTCTTCTCAAGAACCCATAGTGAATTACAATTCCTACTTACGGCAAAATCTAATAATTTACCTCCGATTCCCTGATCCACGAAAAACGTATCTACATACAATTCCAAGACTTGCGTTCCCTGAATATGAATGAACCCCTTAACAAAATCATCTTCATATACATAAAATTCCTTAAGTATCTCTGGGTGCTCGATGTATTCTTTTGCCAACGGATAAACTTGTATTTCACCAAATGAAACCATATCATCGTGAAAAATTTCTCTATAGTTCATCCGCTTGGAGAATACTGATATCTCAGCAATTCTCGATGCATCTCTATCTATTGCTCGTCTTATCATGACTAATTCTCCTTTTTGTAATAAACTGAAATTCATCAGCATCTCTGCCTTCCTCTTTTATTCCGCAGGGATTATTTCGCCTCGGTTAGATACGTCCCCCATCGCTGAAACCATCTCTACCAGGCCATTCCATCAACTTCCGATTTAAACAATTCTCCACATATCTAATCCACTGTCTCAAATCGTGACATCTAATCCGGGGTTACAACCTGACACACATTTTGCAGCGGATATGTTTCCATATAAGAAAACCGAGCTTTTTCAAAAGTCTGGCTTCAAATCCAAACCTCCGAAAAAGCTCGGAATCTATGTTTTTTAATTTGTCTACGCCACGCCGGATGCGCTACGGAAGCAAAGCTTCCTACGCTTATCCGCGGCATTCGCCGCATACAGCCCATCGCATAATGGTGCCTTTGTGAGCAAGCTCCCACAGCACCTTATGCTCGGTCTTAACCATTGAAGTCTATGGGAACAAGTCGGTATAAGGCCTTTTCTACCTATACAATGCAAGGCAAGTTTACACTGCTGCCACCTGCCACTGTCTCGACCGTTGAGACAGTGAAGGCCGCTTAACTTCTACACAATCCATCCGTTCAAACCACGGATTTGCCATACACTCGCAGGGAGTTGAGTTGCCTGATTTCACCGTCTCGACCTGATATCTGATCCTTATTTCTTTGCGCTTTCTTCCAACTCCAGCATATACCTATCAAAGTCGGACATGAATAAACTGTCCTGGATCACGCGATATTTTTCAAATTCTGTCTCAGCATGAAGCTTTGCAATTTCTGCGGACACCTTACCCGCATCCTGTAAAATGCCATAATCAAACATTTCAATGAAGCTGTTGAGCCTCTTTTCCCAGTCCTGCATCGTAAGCGGAATATGTCGTAAGGTCATGTTTTCCGCAAAATCCAGGTATGCCGTCACCATACGATTCAGCTGCTTCATTTCATCCTGACTCAGATAATTTTTAGCAACCGTGACATCGCTTTTCTTAATCTTTCCGTCAGGAGCATCTGCCCAGGTGGTTAATCCCATGTGCTCTTTTGTGTGATCCGCTCTTTCCACGATCATCTCCGCCGCCGTATGTCCATGAACGGCATAATGCATTTTATTCTGAACAGTCGCATAGAATCTTCTCGTTGTTGCAGCATTTTTATCATAGTCAATGGCTGTCGCATACAGGTCAGTGATCTTCTGATAGAATTTTCTTTCGCTGGCACGGATCTCTCGGATGCGCTCTAGCTGCTCATCGAAATACTTTTCTGTCAGATACGTTCCGCGCTTCAGCCGCTCATCATCCATGACCCAGCCTTTGATGGTGTAGTCCTTTGCGATCTGGTTTACCCATTTTCGGAACTGTACCGCACGCTCGGAATTGACCTTGAAGCCTACGGCAATGATCATTTGAAGGCTATAGTGCTTGGTATCGCGTGTGACCTGGCGAGAACCTTCGGTTTGAACTATTCGGAAATTCCGAATAGTTGCGGCCTCTTCCAATTCACTATCCGCATATATTTTTTTAATATGTTCATTTATCGTTGGTGAACCAACATCATACAATGTGGCCATCATCTTCTGTGTCAGCCATATATTCTCATCCTCATAGCGCATCTCTATGCTGTCCTGTTGATCACCTACAGAGGCAACATAGGTCAGGTACTCTGCTGCGCTGGAACGGATGGTTATTTCATCTTTTTTCTTTGCCAAATAGAATGCCTCCCTTCTACATATCACTAGATCCAGCCATTCTTTTTAAATTTCTCAATTTGAGCTAATTCTTCCTCAGATGGTTCGCCCGCCTTACCCTCGCTGACCGGAGTGTTTAAATATTCGTTATTCCATCTGTTCATGATTTTGACAACCTCATCAGATACACGAATATCACGTTTCGTGATGGATTCCAGGTTCCAATCCATTACATCAGAGGTTCCCATTGCCTTAGTAATTACAATTTTGGAAGCTATGTACTCTTTTTTCTTCTTGCCAAAATATCCATTACCAGCGACAATGTTCAGCTTCTTTTCGAATGGGAGCTTATTGCCTATATGCTCAATTTTCTCTTTGATGGTTGCGTCTGGCTCATCCGGAAAATAATTCGTCTGCCACTTCTGTGGAAAGATATGCTCTATCTCCCACTTAGCCGGAAGCAAATCATCCTGATGTTCATACGCAAGCGTCTTCAGAAGCATACGCACTACATTACGATTCGGATTCTGGATATATGGCTCCAGCTGTGTCATATCGACAGTCTTAAATTCAAACGTAGGTATATCCGATGCTACAATTGCAGAATTCAGCTTCAGAATATCCGGCTTTACAGCATTGATTGTCGGTATCATCAAGTATTTTGTCATCAGCTCCATGAGCAGCTTATTCAAGAACCGAGCAAATCGTGTTTCAAAATTTTCTTCATTCCTGTAGCAAACATAGTAAATAACAACCGGGTATTTCCAGTACTCGTTCGGATATGAAGTCAGAATATCCAGTGTCTGCCTAATTTTAATATTCTTGGACCAGGCTTCATCTTCAAGTTCCTCTCCTTTGTTTACAACCTTCCACAGATTCAGGATAACAAAAAGAGTATCCAACAATTCAGGCTTATACAAGCGTTCAAACTTATTAACCGCATAATACTTCCTGACACCAGGAGTAGTCGTCTTCGTATCCTTATCCAGTGCTCGATAATAAAACATATTGTAGTAGAACAGCTGCTGGATGCTTTCATTAGCATCTGTAGACTGCTCATCTAAATCTTTCCAGCGGTCAATAAATGCCTTCTTATCATCCGGCGCAAGCTGGTTGTAAATCTTTGCCTTAAAAATATCTGCGTCCGACAGAGGAAGACCTCTATCATTTAACGTTGAGAAAATAGTCAACGCAGTATCCTGGGTGTCTGCTGTGATAGGAAGCAGAATAGCCTGGTTCAAGAGCGCATAGATAAACTGATATACCATCAATGGATTCTCTGTGGAATGCTTATCAAACAACTCTTGAAAATGGCGATAATTCTTTGAATAGTTATCTTTCGCATCCTCATCCGCTTTTCCGGTTTCCAAGATTGATCGCAGAATTTCATTTCCTTCGTTATTCACAACACGTGAGGTCAAAAGGATATTTTTGAAATCCACCGTTCCAGTAAGTTTATTGGTTCTCCAGATAGTAGGCTCAATCTTTCCAATAAAGTTATTGGCCTCTGCCGTTCTCTCTGATGCAGGCGTAGCAACAAGCTTCGTATAAATTGCACGTAGCAGCAGAAACAAAGACGTAATACGCTGCTGTCCATCAATTATTTCCTGCTCACCATCTTCATTTTCGTAGGAAACCACACTTCCGAGGAAGTAGGAACTCTCTCTTTCTGTACCGCCACTTGTAGCAGTAAAATCCCATAAATCCTCAAAAAGTGTTTCTACCTGTTCATCCGTCCAAGCATATGGTCGCTGGTACTCAGGAATGACAAACGGTTTTGATTTTCCGCTACCCAGGAGCGCTTCCACGCTTTGTTTATTTACTTCTATCGTTGTTGGCATGTTTACGCCCTCCTCTAATTATCAAAGAAAGTATGTAAATCAATTATTTCGTAATCTTTTGAAAGCCGCACGGGATAACTCTTTCCAGCCTCTATAGTCTCATTTGGAAGAACTATTCTATACTCCTGTTCTTGCTCAAAAAATACATCTTTGCAGAATAAAACTCTAAATGCATAATCCGCATAAAAAGTATATCTTATTCCTCCGTCTACTTTTTCTGGAGATGCATCTTGCATCAAATATTTCATATACTCCATGTCCATAGCTATTTCACCATCGGTGGTTTCGTAACCTTTATCTATATGAAAATAATTGACTTTTTCAGCCTTAATCTCAGTACCGATACTTCTTTTAACATCTTCAATAAATTCCTCAGGATTCGGAATTACTGCAACAGCATCAGCATTAGGGAAGTGTTCCCTAATAGTCTGTTTTTTATCATCTGAAAGATTGATGATTGAAGCTCCAGTAATATCGACTTTGCAATCGTCTTCATAAACAGCAAACATACAAAAAACTGGCATTTTCTCTGCTGGTTCTATTCTCACCAAGCCATTTGCTTTTCCACATTTTGCAATTACCTCTTTGGTATCTGGATGCTGCATTATCATTTTTTGAGCAAACATTCTAGTACCAGCTTCAAGAATATCTCCTTGTCCTTTGATTTTCAGTTTATCTTCAATCCCCCAGAAAGTAATTGCATTTGAACAATATATATTTCCACTTACTAGACTTTCCAAATGTTCTCTCTTTCCAAATTTCAACAGGTATTTAATATCTGCCACTCATTCATTCCTCCTTGCCATCTAATCCACTGCCTACAAACACCCCAAATGGTCGAATTGCCGGATTGGTTGTCATCCGTTTTCATTTTCCCAAAATCATCCCCAAATGCCTGACATCTAATCCACTGTCTCAAATTGTGACATCTAATCCGATGTTACAACCTGACACAGATTTCGCGGTAGATATGTTTCCATATAAAACAACCGAGCTTTTTCAAGAGTTAGGCTTCTATTCCTAACTTCCGAAAAAGCCCGGAAATACGCCGCTTTCTGGCACTTATTTATCTTTCCTTGACATCAAGACTACCGTCTCGACATGCACCGTCTCGCAAAACTGATCCACGCTGCAGCTGCGCTGAACCTCATAACCAGCTGCCAGAAATGCTGGTAAATCTCTTGCAAGACTTGTTGGTTTGCAGGAGATATAGACGATGTTTTCTACTCCATATGCCAGGATCTTCGGCAGCGCTTTGGGGTGGATTCCATCGCGAGGGGGATCCAGAATGATCATATCTGGTTTTTCAGTAAGATTGTCTAGGACTTTCAGGACGTCACCTGCGATGAAACGGCAATTGGTGAGACCATTTAAGGCGGCATTTACTTTTGCAGCTTCCACAGCTTCCTCAACAATTTCCACGCCGATAACCTCTTTCGCAACAGAAGCAAGAAGCTGGGCAATAGTTCCAGTACCGCTGTAGAGGTCAAATACTTCTTTATCCTTGGTGTCACCAATGTAATCACGCACAATGGAGTACAATACTTCGGCTGCCAGTGAGTTTGGCTGGAAGAAGGAAAATGTACTAATCTTAAACCGCAGACCCAGCAACGTTTCATAGAAGTAATCCTGTCCATAAAGTAATCTGGTTTCATCGCTCTGCACCACATCAGACAGAGAATCATTGATAATGTGCATAATTCCCACGATTTTTCCCTCCAGCGGAAGAGCCAGAAGCCTTGATACCAGCGGCGCATAGTCGTACTCTGCCTGGTTTGTGGTGATCACATGTACCAGAATTTCACCAGAGGTCACACCACGGCGCAGAAGCAAGTGGCGCAGATAACCAGTATGCTGCATTTTCTTATAATGCACAGCCCCAAGCTCTGTAAAAAAGTCCAGCACACTGGAAAGGATCGCCGTCATATCCGGATGCACCAGCTTGCAGTCAGACGCTGTCAGTACGTCGTAAGTGCTGCCTTTCTTGTGCAAACCAAGAGAAAGAGGACCATCTTTATATTCATCTCCAAAGGAAAATTCCATCTTATTACGGTAACCAAATTCAATAGGACTTCCGTGGATTCCTTCCCAGTGAAGGTCTGTACCAATACCTACTGCCTCCTGGAGAAGTCCTTTCACCTGAGTTTCCTTCATTTTTAACTGTTCTTCGTAGGACATTGTCTGGTACATGCAGCCACCGCATGCTGGAAAAATCTTACATACAGGCTCTCTTACCTCAAGGGTAGAATTCTCCAGAATCTCCAAAAGCCTGCCTTCTGCCCTGCCCGAACGCTTCTTATTGATCATAAAGCGAACTTTCTGACCTGGAATTCCATTTTTTACAATTACTTTTTCTCCATCTATGTTCACATATCCCTTGTTAGGGAAATCAACTTTCTCGATAATTCCTTCGTAAATCTCTCCTTTTTTCATAAATCCTCCATAAAATAATTGTATATAGATCGTAACTATTCCGCAGCTGTCTTTTATATATAATACTGTCGCCAATAGATTACTGTTCACTGGTAACGTTCCGCGAGGTGTTTTTTGTGAACAAAGTTCACAGAAAACCCGAAAATTGCGGCGCGAAATCATGCGAATGCATGATTTCTGTGCAGCGCGAAGCGTATTACTATGAAGATACTGAACAGTTACCTTAAATCAAAAATAAGGTATACGGGGGAGCATAACTGCTATATGCCCGTATACCTTTTCATTTAATATGCACTCACTTATAAAAAATCCCCGAAATTATCCACATCCAAACCAGATTTGTATTCCAAAAATTGTGGACGACCGTGGATATCCGCTAAACGCCTTACTTATTTCTCCTCATCCTCGAAATAATCGTCATAATCATCATCAAAATCTTCCTCGAAGTCTTCAAGATAATCCGGTGCGAAGAAGCGATATACTGCAAATGCAATTCCTGCAACAGCAGCTACAGCGCCAATGATAGCCAGTACCCAGAGGACTGTATTCTTCTGCTTCTCATCTTCTTTTTTCTTAAGTAATGATAATAATTCCTCGAGCTTATCCATTTTAATGTTCATGTGATACCATCCTCTCTTTCAAAGTACTCATTAGGTTTATTTATTATACCACTTTTGCAATTATTTTACCATAGTTAATATATTAATTTTAAATTTTTCCAAACCCAATTTCCAATCAAATTTTCTTCAGCTTGGCAAAGCTTGCGAACATCTTCTTCACACCAACCTTATCAAACTCTACTGTAACCTCATAATCACGGCCGCCTTCCACGATTTCCTTCACAATTCCAACGCCAAATTTAATATGGCGTACCGTATCTCCCACCTCATAATCCAGCGAATTAGCTTTTGTTACTTTAAATTCTCTTGGCTTATAATTTCTGCCCTGGAGAATCTCTTTCATCTTGGAGTATTTCGCCGGTGTTGGGATTAGTTCCTCCACTTTCGGCTTCTTCTCCTGAATAGTGTGTCCCAGATCTACCAGTTCTCTTGGAATCTCTCTCACAAACCTGGAAACCCTGTTATACTGAGTCTCTCCACGGATCATCCTCTGCTGGGCGCAAGTCAAAGTAAGGTCTTTCATTGCACGGGTAATTCCCACGTAACAAAGTCTTCTCTCTTCTTCCATCTCCCCGTCATCGCCATAGCTGATGGTCATATGACTAGGGAAAATGCCGTCTTCCATTCCTACCATAAACACCTTCGGAAACTCCAGACCCTTGGCACTATGTAAAGTCATAAGGAGCACATAATCCTGATCCGGATCTACAGTATCAATATCTGCTACCAGAGCCACCTCTTCCAGAAAGCCTGAAAGCGTAGCCGACTGATTCTGCTCCTCCATAGCCTCCTGATAAGCTACAGTCTTGGAAATCAACTCATCAATATTCTCAATTCTTGCTCTCGATTCTTCTGTATCCTCAGCTTCCAGCTCTGCCACATAACCTGTGGAATCAATTACCTCCTGCAGGATTTCCTCCACAGTCATCACATCTGCCTTGCTTTTCAGCATCTGTATAAAAGTTACAAAGCCATCGATCTTTGACAAGCTTCTTCCAATAGAAGGAACCTCTTCAGCCACGCGCAATGCCTCATACAGACTGATTCCCATATTGTCCGCATAATCCTGAACACGTCCAAGTGTCGTTGCACCGATTCCACGCTTTGGCACATTTATGATTCTCTGCACAGCAAGATCATCTCTGGCATTATTAATCGTTTTCAGATAACAGAGAAGATCCTTGATTTCCTTACGTGCATAGAAATTAACGCCTCCTACCAGTTTATATGGAATATTGGCTGCAATAAATTTCTCCTCGAAAATACGGGACTGGGCATTGGTACGATAAAGAATAGCGCAATCACGGTAGTTCCCAAGACCGTTTCTTTTTAACTTGCCGATTTCCCCTGCCACATACTCTGCTTCCTCATAAGCATTCAAAAACTGGCGAAAATGCACCTTGCTGCCTTCTTCGTTCTCTGTCCACAGGGTTTTTGCCTTACGTTCTGTATTATTCGCGATCACCTGGTTCGCTGCATTCAGGATATTCCTTGTAGAGCGGTAGTTCTGCTCCAGACGGATTACCCTGGCATCTGGAAAAACATGCTCAAATCCAAGAATATTTCCAATATTAGCCCCACGGAATTTATAAATGGACTGGTCATCATCACCTACCACACAA
Organism: Ruminococcus sp. D54t1_190329_F1; assembly: GCF_015551645.1. Taxonomy (NCBI): domain Bacteria; kingdom Bacillati; phylum Bacillota; class Clostridia; order Eubacteriales; family Oscillospiraceae; genus Ruminococcus; species Ruminococcus sp. D54t1_190329_F1. The sequence goes on along the minus strand of NZ_JADNDC010000001.1, from coordinate 90,986 downwards.
AGATTCTGATACCGCTGGGCCAGAAGACTGATAAACTTAAACTGTGCAGTATTGGTATCCTGATACTCATCCACCATAATGTATTTAAACCGCTCCTGATAGTACTCTAGCACTGCACCGCATTTTTCAAAAAGCTCCACCGTCTTTACGATCAGATCATCAAAGTCCAGTGCATTATTCTTGCGAAGAGCAGCCTGGTATTCACGGTAAACAGAAGCCACTTTCTTCATATTGTAATCTCCGGCAGCTTTCATCTCCATATCATCTGGTGTAAGCAGCTCGTCCTTGGCATGGGAAATCTGGGCAAGAAGGGAACGCTCTTTATAAATCTTGGTGTCAATGTTCATCTTCCTGCACACATCTTTCATAAGAGACTTCTGGTCATCTGTATCATAGATTGTAAAATTCGTGTCATATCCCAGATTATCAATATGTCTCCGAAGGATTCTTACGCAGGCTGAGTGGAAAGTAGACACCCAGATACTCTCAGAACCAAAGCCCACCAGCTTATCCACACGCTCTCTCATCTCCTGAGCAGCCTTATTGGTAAAAGTAATAGCCAGAATATTCCACGGATTTACTCCCTTTTCATCCATCAGATAGGCAATCCTGTGTGTCAGCACTCTTGTCTTGCCGGAACCAGCTCCCGCCAGGATCAGGACTGGTCCCTCTGTCTGTGCTACCGCCTCGCGCTGAGGGGGATTTAATGTATCATATATGCTCATTTATGTTCTCCTTTTTTCGCTAACGCATGTTTGAAAAAAGCTTTCTGCAGGATGTGCGCCACAATTTGTAGGAGCTTCCGCCCTGATGAGGGCGTCACAGCGGACTGCGACAACTGAATTCGGACGAAATATACCGTCAAATGGGGCATGCAGATTGCGGGAATGATTTTTCAAATAGTTAAATCTCATTATACATGAAATCCTTATCTCCCACAACCCCGAACGTGCAGAAAATCCAAACATAGATTCGGGTTTTTACTGTTTACCAGTAACATTCCGTGAGGTGTTTTTTGTAAACAAAGTTCTGGTTTTTTTCTGTTTTTCACAAGATCTGAAAAAAACAGTTTACAAGTAGTTTTAAAAACTATATAATAAGGAGCAGAGGTGATAAAAATGACAGCTGATGATAAATCCATATTAAAGAGCATTCTGGAGCACATTTCCGGAATGGATTATATAAAACCAGAAGATCTTCCAAACATCGACCTGTACATGGATCAGGTCACCACGTTTATGGAGGATCAGCTTGCGTCCACAAAGCGTCACGATGATGACAAGATCCTGACAAAGACCATGATCAATAACTACGCCAAGAATAACCTGCTCCCTTCCCCTGAGAAGAAGCGCTATTCCAAAGATCATCTGCTCATGCTGATCTTCATTTATTATTTTAAGAATATTCTGTCCATCACAGACATCCAGAAGCTTCTCGGTCCCATCACAGCGAAATACTTTAAAGGTGAGCCAGGCAAGGACATGACCTATGTATATAATGAAGTTTTTGGAATGGAGAACCGCAAGATTGACCAGTTGATCAAGAATCTTCTGAAGGATTACCGTTTCTCCAGCGCCACTTTCCAGGATGCAGATGAGGAAGATCAGGAATTTCTGAAGCGATTCAGTTTTATCTGTCTCATGAGCTTTGATGTCTACATTAAGAAGATGATCATTGAGAAAATGATCGATGACATTTCCCCATCTGAGCCCAGGGACAAACATAAGAAGAATAAAGACAAATAACAGTACAAAACCCGCGAAATTATCTCATAGCACAATTTCGCGGGTTTTCTTTCGTATATTTTATTCTATTTCGGATTCAGATCCTCTGACGCTTATTCGTCCTTCTGATCCAGAGAACGGTTCTGCTCTTTTTTCTCTTCCATTCTCTTAAATACCATATCATAACCGTCATTGCCATAATTCAGAGAACGGTTTACACGGCTGATCGTGGCTGTGGAAGCACCGGTCTTCTCAGAAATGTCAAGGTAAGTTCTCTTATCCATCAACATCTTGGCCACTTCAAATCTCTGAGATAAAGAAAGAAGTTCGTTAATGGTACACACATCCTCAAAGAAAGTGTAGCACTCTTCCTTATCCTTCAGACAAAGTATGGCCTCAAAAAGATGGTCAACTGCCTCAGTTCTGATATTTTTACTCATTTCGCTACTCCTTTTTCTATATTTAATGTTTATTATTCTCTTTTCAATGATTACTATTTTAACACTCTGACGTGTGATAAGCAAGGACTTTCTATAAATATTTTTGTGAAGATTATATAGTTTTTATGTTCTTTTTTATTTTCAAATTGCTTTTTTTTCACAGATTCGTTATACTATGTGATAAGCTCATTAATGCTATATACAAAATAGAAAAGAGGAATTTTTGAATGGATCGTTTTTTCAACATGGATAACAAATTTTTCACCTTCATGAGCAGGGTGGCAGATCTTATCATTCTGAATCTGCTTTGCATTGTCTGCTGCATTCCGGTGGTGACCATTGGACCTTCCATTGCCGCCATGTTCTACGTCACTTTGAAAATGGTTCGTAATGAAGAGTCTTATATCGTCCGCGGATTTTTTAAATCCTTTAAACAGAATCTGAAACAGGGTATTGTGATCAATCTGATCATGCTTGCGGCTGCCCTTTTGCTGTACTTTGACATTAGCATCTGCCGCAGCACACCTGGCACCATCGGTAAGGTTCTTATGGTATTATTTATGATGATCCTGGTCGTTTACCTGATGATCTTCCTGTACATCTACCCGGTTCTTGCGAAATTTTACAATACCATCAAGAATACTTTTACCAACGCATTTTTGATGTCCATCCGCCATCTTCCATATACAGCACTTATGATCCTTGTCACTGCTGCCCCGGTTCTTGTATTTTTTATTCCAAGTGCCCAGGTACAGTCCATGGTCATCCTGCTGCTGGTGCTCATTGGATTTTCCGGAATTGCATACATCAATTCCCATTTCTTTGTGAAAATTTTTGACAAATATATTCCGGAAGAAACCTCTGAGCCGAATCCTGACAGTGTAGTAGACCACAGTCTTGATTCCGACAATAAGAATTTATGATCACCAGCTGGAATGGAAAGCCCTATCACTCCCTTGACTATATGCTAAAGGAGCGCTTCGGGGAAAAGGTTTATAAAGTCACCTTAAACGGCGGCATGAGCTGTCCCAACCGCGATGGTACAATAGGACACGGCGGCTGCATCTTCTGCAGCGAAGGTGGCAGCGGTGATTTTGCCGCCAGTGCAGCCCTCTCTATCCATGAACAGATAGACAGCCAAATTGCCATGCTTTCCGCCAAAAGACCTATTCACAAATACATCGCCTATTTTCAGGCTTACACCAATACTTATGCTCCTGTGCCTTATCTGGAAAAAATTTTTCAGGAAGCTATTTCCCATCCGGGGATTGTGGCACTTTCTATTGGTACAAGGCCGGATTGCCTGGAGGACGATGTAGTAGAACTTCTTTCCCGGCTAAACATGGTTAAACCAGTCTGGGTAGAACTGGGACTTCAAACCATTCATGAATCTACCGCAGCTTATATCAGGCGAGGTTACCCTCTATCCTGCTTTGAAGACTCCCTTAAGAGACTCCGCACAGCTGGTCTGGAAGTAGTAGTTCATACCATTCTCGGGCTTCCCGGCGAATCCAGGGAAGATATGCTGGCTACTATGGATTATTTAAATGCCCGGGATATTCAGGGAATCAAGCTTCAGCTGCTCCACGTTCTGAAAGGCACTGACCTTGCATATGATTATCTTGCCGGGAAATTTAAAGTGCTGGAACGCACCGAATATATTGACCTTGTAGCAGACTGCCTGGAACATCTGGATCCATCCATTGTGATCCACCGGGTTACCGGCGATGGGCCGAAAGATCTGCTGATCGCCCCTCTATGGGCCAGCAGAAAAAGAGAAGTGCTGAATCTGCTCCACCACCGTTTGAAAGAGCGTCAGAGTTTTCAGGGCAAAGCATTAGAGCGTGTTTGAAAAAGGCTTTCTGCAAGATGTGCGTCACAATTTGTGGGAGATTTTGTCCGATTGAGGGAGGCGTAGCGGGCTACGCCGACTGAAAGAGGGCAAAATCTCCCGCAAAGTGGGGCGTGCAGATTGCGGGAATGATTTTTCAAACACGCTCCAGAGTCTGTTTGAAATATTATTCCCGCAATCTCCCGCAAAGTGTAATACACATCTTGCAGAAAGCTTTTTCAAACACACTCGAATTTAGAACTTATGCAATATTTCACCAGAAGGGAGGCTGGAAAATGGCTACACCATTTACTGTTTACAAACTGATCATCCTATACATGCTTCGGAATTCTTCGTCCCCCATCACTAATTCAGAAATTTCAGAATTTATTCTGGACCGTGAGTACACGAATTATTTCCATTTGCAACAGGCCCTTTCCGAGCTTGAGGAAACAGAACTGATTGAGAAGCGTACCATTTCCAATACTTCCTACTATTATCTTACTGAAGATGGAAAAAACACGCTCACCTATTTCGAGAATGATATTTCCCAGGACATCCGTACTGAAGTGCTCCAGTACCTGGCAGCCAGAGGTGCCTCCACAAACAATCAAGTGAAAGCTCAAGCCGATTATTACATTAATAATCAGGGAGAATATGTGGTTCACCTTCAGCTTTTACAGAAGGGTGCTTCTGTGATCGATCTTTCTCTTGCAGCGCCATCTCTTTCCGCTGCCAAGGCCATGTGCAGGCAGTGGCCCAAGAAATATGAAGAAATTTATGCCAAAATAATGGAGGGGCTTTTATAAAGCTCCTCCACTTTTTATTTCAGATATTGTAATTGTTCAGTACCTTCACAGCTGCACGCTTCGCAAAATAGCACCTGCTGATAATTACTCAATATTTATTCCAAAGCGTGTTCGAAAAATCATTTCTTCAATCTGCATGCTCTTTTATAAATTTCATGTGTTCCTTCAATTTCTTCTCATATCCCATATCTGAAAGCTCATAGAATTTCTCTCCCTGGATCTCATCTGGCAGATACTGCTGCTTTACATAATGATTTGGATAATCGTGGGCATACTTGTAGCCGATTCCATGTCCCAGCTTCTCATGCCCTCCATAATGGGCATCCTGAAGATGAGCCGGAACAGTCGTCCTGGTACGCTTCACACTGTCCATTGCTGCAAAAATAGCATTCACCGCAGCATTGCTCTTAGGTGCACATGCCATATATGCGGCAGCCTGGGAAAGAATGATCTGGGATTCCGGCATTCCTACCCGCTCAACTGCCTGGGCTGCTGCTGTTGCCACTACCAGAGCCTGGGGATCTGCATTTCCAATATCTTCAGAAGCAAGGATCATCATACGTCTTGCAATAAATTTCACATCTTCACCTGCATACAGCATCTTCGCCAAGTAATAAACTGCAGCATCCGGATCGGAGCCGCGCATACTCTTGATAAAGGCAGAAATAATATCATAATGGTTATCTCCATCCTTATCATAGCGCACCACACGCTTCTGGATACACTCAGAAGCCACATCCAGAGTAATATGGATCTTGCCGTCTGAAGCTCTTGGCGTAGTAAGAATGCCAAGCTCTATGGCATTCAGAGCGCTTCTGGCATCTCCTCCTGCCATATCTGCCAGAAACTCCAGGGCATCTTCATCCAGAACCGCATTATAGCTTCCCATGCCCTTTTCCTTATCGTTCACTGCCCGCAGGAGCAGTTCTTTAATCTCCGGGATCTCCAGCGCCTTCAACTCAAATACAATAGAACGTGAAAGGAGAGCACCGTTTACCTCAAAATAGGGATTCTCTGTAGTGGCTCCAATAAGGATGATGGTTCCGTCCTCCACAAAAGGCAAAAGATAATCCTGCTGTCCTTTATTAAAGCGATGAATCTCGTCAATAAATAAAATTGTCTTTCGCCCATACATTCCAAGGGCATTCTGAGCCTGTTTTACCACTTCTTCCATATCTTTCTTGCCAGCTACGGTGGCATTGATCTGGGTAAAATCTGCGCTTGTAGTATTGGCAATGACCTTAGCCAGGGTGGTCTTTCCAGTTCCTGGAGGACCGTAAAAAATAACGGAAGTCAGCTTATCTGCCTTGATGGCTCTGTAAAGTAATTTATCTTTTCCCACAATGTGCTGCTGTCCCACTACTTCCTCCAGTTTCGTTGGGCGAAGACGGGAGGCAAGTGGGGATTCATTCTCCATTGTCCTGGATTTCGCATATTCAAATAAATCCATGTATTTCTCTCCAATTCAAAAGTAATTTTCCGTACATTTGTTCTAATTATAATCTATATTTCTCATTTAGGCAAGTTTATAAAGCTATTTTTTAACTGTTCGCGGAACGTTAGAGTTACTGTTCACTGGTAACGTTCCGCGAAGTGTTTTTTATGAACAAAGTTCACAGAAAGTCCGAGAATTGAGGCGCGAAATCATGCGAATGCATGATTTCTGTGCATCGCGGAGCGCGTTACTGGTCACGGAGTGAACCGTAACAACGTTACCAGTGGATATCTTTTACGGTAATATTAATTCCTCTACAGTCACAAATTCATATTCTTCTGCCATCAGAAGATCCACAATCTGAAGCGCTGCATCTACTGAACTTTGGTAAGCATCATGCATCAGGATCACTGCCCCGTCTGCCACTTCCGATTGCACAATTTTCATAATCGAATCCACATTTTTACTCTTCCAGTCCAAAGTATCCACATCCCAGAGTACAGGAAACATCTCCACATAAAAATCCAGATTTTTTCGCCACTCCCCATAGGGCGGTCTTAACCATGCCGGGTACACACCTGTGATTTCAAAGATTTTCTGGTTGGTTGTCTCAATTTCTTCTTTTGCTACCTCCTTTGAAATCTTATCCAGCTGTACATGATTGTATGTATGATTCCCGATCAGATGACCTTCCTCCTGTATTTGCTTCACCAAGGCCTCTTTTCCCTCAATATTCTTCCCCATGAGAAAAAAAGTAGCATGAACCCCTCTCTCCTTCAGCCCTTTCAGAAGCAACGGCGTATATTGGCTGTTGGGACCATCATCAAAAGTCAGAGCTACTTTTTTCTTTTCCGTCACATTCTCTTCCAGCTTCTTTTCCAACCTGCTATTTCCAGCCCCGATCACCTTGTCACTGACAGCTTTCTCCTCTCTTTTTCCGTAACCATTCTGTGCACCTTCCTGTTTCCTTCCGACACAGGTATATTCATGCACTGCTTTTGTATTCTCCCGGATCCTCACAATTTCCAGCCTTGCCAGCAGCACCGCCAACACGATAAATTCTACCCACATCACCAGATGTCTTTTTTCTTTCATATCCCGCCGCCTGACATCTGTCCTTCCTGATAATATATGTTTATGAAATGTAAAAAAGAATCCTGCTTGCAGGATTCTCCGCCTGCGGCGGGTCGCCTCGAGCGACAACTACCTTTCCGCCGCAGTGCGATCCTGCCCGGTAGGGCTTTTTATGTAACAGGAAATTCCAACGGAATTTCCTGTTACATAAAAAAACACTGGCAATCTCTTTCAAAATCACCAGTGCTCTTCCTTTTTGTTTTCACATCATATGCTTCTATGTGGCACAGCCTGTTATTATTTCAGCAGCTTCAGCTGATTTTCAATTTCTTCGATACATTTCTCATATCCAAGCTTGCTGCTATCCAGACACAGGTCATACTGAGTGGCATCCTTCCATTCCTCACCTGTAAATCTGCGGTAGTACTCATCCTTACGCTTGTCATCCTTCTGAAGAAATTTTTCGATCTCCTTCTGGCTCATACTCAGCTTCTCAGCAGCCTTTTCCATTCGGAAATCCCAATCAGCGTGGATAAATACACGAAGCACATTTGGATAATCCTTCAAAATATAGTTGGAGCATCTTCCGATGATCACGCAGGATTCCTTTCCAGCCAGTTCACGGATGATCTTTGCCTGATAATTAAACAGGTTCTCATCAGAGGTGAAGTCCTTACTCTGAGGCGAGATCAGCTCACCGCTGTAAATTCCATTCTTCCCGAAAAGCGGTTTTTTTGCGCTGGAATACTCATCTACTCTTCCAAAAAGAGTTTCATGAATTCCGCTGTCCTCAGATGCCATGCGGATAATATCCTTGTCGTAATATCCAATCCCTAATTTCTTCGCAAGCATTTCACCAACGGTACGTCCACCGCTTCCGTACTGTCTTGCAATTGTAATTACGAAATTGTCCATTTCTCTCCTCCTTATTACACTGGCCAGCTTCCTAAAGCGTTGTTTTTTTCCATTCTTTCCAACAACAAAAAAAATCACCTGACCAGATTATTTTCCCAAAGACCTTACTGTTCACGACCTGTCCAGTAACTGCTTCGTGATGCACCAGATTCCCGAAAGTTCTGTGAACTTTGCTCACAAAACGGACATGTCGCCTATCAGCTGTCAGATCTACAAATTTTATTCACCCAGATAAGCCTTCTGTACCGCTTCATCGTTCAGCAGGTCGCTTGCATTTCCACTCATTGTGATCTTACCAGTCTCAAGAACGTATGCACGATCTGCGATAGAGAGGGCTTTCTTCGCATTCTGCTCTACAAGAAGTACCGTGGTACCGCTTTCACTTACCACACGGATAATATCGAAGATCTCATTTACAAAGATTGGGGAAAGTCCCATGGATGGCTCATCCATTACAATCAGTCTGGGTTTACTCATAAGGGCACGACCCATGGCAAGCATCTGCTGCTCACCACCAGAAAGTGTACCGGCACGCTGTCCTTTACGCTCTTCCAGACGCGGAAACCTTTTATAGACTCCTGCAAGGCTTTCCTGGATCTCAGCTTTATCTTTTCTCGTATAAGCACCCATGATCAGGTTCTCATATACACTTAAATCTGAAAAAACACGACGTCCCTCCGGAACATGTGCAATTCCCATTTCAACAATCTTATGGGCCGGAACCCTGGTAATATCTTTTCCTTCAAAAACAACGGAACCTTCTTTTGCTGAAAGAAGACCTGTAAGTGTCTGCAGTGTAGTGGTTTTTCCTGCACCATTGGCACCGATCAAAGCAATAACCTCGCCCTGGTTTACCTCAAAGGAGATTCCTTTTAATGCCTGGATTACACCATAATATACGTGTAAATCTTTTACTTCCAACATTGCCATTTCTTTTTCCTCCTTATTCGCCCAGATATGCAGTAACAACAGCAGGATCTTTCAGAACCTTTGCTGTCTCACCCTGACAAAGAACCTGTCCGAAGTTTAATACAGTCAGTTCCTCACAGATACCGCCAACCAGCTTCATATCGTGCTCAATCAGAAGGATCGTCATATTAAAATGATCTCTTACAAACCGAATGGTATCCATCAGCTCCTGTGTCTCATTTGGGTTCATACCGGCGGCCGGCTCATCCAGAAGAAGAAGCTTGGGATCTGTGGCAAGCGCTCTGGCAATTTCCAGCTTACGCTGTTTACCATAAGGAAGGTTTCCCGCAAGAAGACCAGCCTCCTGATCCAGATTAAACACCTTCAGGATCTCCATAGCACGCGCGTTCATCTCTTTTTCTACTTTAAAATACTTGGGAAGTCTTAAGATTCCGGTTAAAGTAGAATATTTATAATGATTATGCAGACCAGCCTTTACATTGTCCAGTACGGTCATATCTTTAAAGAGTCGAATATTCTGGAATGTTCGTGCGATTCCTGCTTTATTAATATCGATAATACTTTTTCCGGTGATATCCTGACCATCCAGCTTGATAATTCCCTCTGTTGGCTTATAAACACCTGTAAGAAGATTAAATACGGTTGTTTTTCCGGCACCGTTCGGTCCGATCAGACCATAAAGCTCGCCTTTTTCGATTTTCAGTTGAAAATTATCTACAGCATGAAGGCCGCCAAACTGTATGGAAAGATTATTTACCTCTAACATTGCCATAATTAAGCTGCCTCCTTTTCTTTCACGTGACCTTTGATTTTTTCAATAATACGGCTTCTGAAATCTCTAGCTGCAGGAGCCCAGTTGAAAAGCATCATTGTGATCATTACGATTGCATAAATCAGCATACGGTAGGTGGAGAATCCACGAAGCAGCTCGGGAAGTGCATAAAGCACAATCGTTGCCAGAATACTTCCGCGAAGATTTCCCATACCACCAAGAATTACATATACCAGAATGGTGATGGACATGTTGTAGTCAAAAATAGAAACCTTCAGCATGGAAAGGTTGTGGGCATAAAGTACACCTGCTACACCGGCAATTGCAGCGGAAATAGTAAATGCAAGCAGCTTATTCTTTGTTACGTTGATACCGATGGACTCAGCTGCAATACGGTTATCACGGGTAGATGTAATGGCACGTCCGCTTCTGGAGTTTACCAGATTCTGGATAATAAACAGAACGACCAGAACCAGAATCACACCGATCAGGAAGAAATAATCCTTAATATCTTTATATAAGGTTGCAGTACCGGAAACACCGAGAGCACCCTTGATGATCTGTTTTCCGCCTAGATCCAGCTTCAGGTTGGCTGCGCTTGTTGCAACGTGAAGCCCTTTATCATCCACACCAACATACAGAATATTGATCAGGTTCTTAATAATCTCACCAAATGCCAGGGTTACGATTGCCAGATAGTCTCCCCGAAGTCTCAGTACCGGGATACCGATTAGTACACCGAAGACAGCAGCCACGGCAGCACCTACCAGCAATGCAAGAATCAATCTTGGAACAGACGGAAGCACATCACTGGTAACATGGGAAAACAGAGCACTGGAATAGGCTCCAACGCACATAAATCCTGCGTGTCCAAGACTCAGCTCTCCGGAATAACCGACTACCAGATTCAGGGAAAGAGATGCGATAATGTACACACAGATGGGTACCAGAAGGCCGGTAAGCAGTCTGGACAGGTTTCCTGTGGAGGAAAGGATCTGTACCACAACGAAGATTGCGATTACCATGCCATATGTAATAAAGTTGTTTTTTGTTGTTTTGTTCATATTTTTTTTCATATCGGCCACCTCATACTTTCTCCTGGATGTTCTTGCCGAACAGACCAGATGGTTTTACAAGCAGCACGATGATCAAAACTGCAAATACAATTGCATCTGCAACCTGAGAGGAAATATAGGCCTTACTGAAAATCTCAATAACACCAAGGAGAATTCCTCCAACCATTGCTCCTGGGATAGAACCTATTCCACCGAATACTGCCGCTACGAAAGCCTTGATACCAGGCATTGCGCCTGTATAAGGAGTCAGTGTAGGATATGCGGAGCAAAGGAGAAGTCCTGCAATTGCAGCAAGTCCGGAACCGATTGCAAAGGTAAGGGAAATGGTTGCATTTACGTTGACCCCCATCAGCTGTGCGGCGTCACGGTCCTCGGAAACAGCCTGCATGGCACGCCCCGGTTTTGTTTTCTTTACAAAAAGCTGAAGACCAACCATAATCACAATACAGGCAAGGATTGTTACGATCGTAACACCTTTAATCGTAAGCTGTCCGCCAAACAGCTCCAGAGACGGAACATTGATAACCGGAACAAAGCTCTTTGCATCTGCGCCAAAAATTAAAAGCGCCAGGTTCTGAAGCAGATAGCTGACACCGATTGCAGTGATCAGAACTGCCAGATTCGATGAAGCCTTACGAAGAGGTCTGTATGCAACTGCCTCAATGACAACACCGGCAACAGTACAGATCACAACAGAAAGAATGATTGCCAGGATTGGTGACATACTGGCTTTGGTAACTGCGGTAAGAATTACAAATGCTCCAACCATGATAACATCACCATGTGCAAAGTTCAGCATTTTTGCAATACCATATACCATTGTATAGCCGAGAGCGATGATCGCATAGATACTGCCCAGGCTGATACCATCTTTTAAATAGGATATAAAACTCATAATGCACCTCTTAACTGGATTTATTACTGTAGATAGTAACTGATTTTTCTTTTTCACGAGCGTGTTTGAAAATTCATTCCCGGCTTTTCCCACTGTAAAGCTTCCTGTCACTTTCTGACACGAAAAAGCGGAAGTAAATTTTCAGACACGCTCCAGTTATTTACTATGAATGTCCCGGACGGCAGCTGACTTTCCTATATCATGATGTCGCCGACAGGCCACCTGTCCGTTTGTTGTATCAGACTGAAACAACAATCATTTCTGTAATTGCAAAGAAGGAGACGGACCCACAGGTAACCGTCTCCCCCTTGCTAACGGCCATCCCCTGCGCAATCAGGGAAATGGTTAAAGCCTCTGCCGTATGACCGGCACAATGGCTCTATTCTTATAATTACTCCATAGAAGCGTAAACGCCATCTTTGATCACATAAGCCTTAGGTGCTTTATCGCACTCACCGTCTTCTGTCCATTTAGCTTCTCCTGTAAGACCATCAAGAGTAATATTCAGCATGGAAGCAGACATTGCTGCACTGATGTCTTCATTTGACATATCTGGTGTGATGCCAGCATCATTTGCTGCTGCCTGCATAGCGTAAAGTACATCATATGTATCTGCAGCAAACTGATTTGGTGTCTCACCATTGTTTGCATCGCCATATGCTTTAACAAATTTTACAGTTGCCTCATCATCGCCTGTAGCAGAGAATGGTGTCAGAAGCATAACGCCTTCTGCAAGAGATTTATCAAAGTTCTCAACATTCAGGATTCCATCCATACCATCAACACCAAAAATCTTCATGTCAAGACCAAGGTCATGAGCCTGCTGAAGAATCAGAGCGTTGTCAGAATAGTAATTCGGAAGGAACAAGAGCTCAGCGCCACTGTCTTTGATCTTTCCAAGCTGTACGGAAAAGTCTGTGTTGTTATCTGTTGTGTATGCTTCATCAGCTACAACCTCAAGGCCGTAATCAGCGCAGGCTGCAACGAATGCATCATGTACACCTGAGTTGTAATCAGCCATGGAATCGTAGAGGGTAGCTACCTTCGTAGCAAGACCTTTCTCAGAAATATACTCAGCAGATTTCGTTCCCTGCATTGGGTCTGTAAAGCACATACGGAACTCATTGTCACCAGCGGTAATGCTGTCTACTGCTGTTGCAGACGGTGTGAAGAGGAATGTACTATCAGCTGCCTCTGCACCTACTGCGATACAAGCACCGGAGGTAACGGTACCGCAAAGCATCTGCATTCCTTTGTCAAGAAGGTCATTATAAGCGTTAACTGCTTTCTCCGGATCTCCCTGATCGTCGCCAGCGTCAAGGATCTCTACCTGATATCCATTGAATCCGCCGTTTGCATTGATCTCATCTGCTGCGATCTTAGCTGCATTATATACACCATTACCATACTGTGCATAATCTCCTGTCATAGGTCCGATGACACCAATCTTGAAGGTTTCCTCGCTCTCTGCAAATACAGATACAGGTGTTACTGTGGATACTGCCATTGCTGCGGCTGCAGTAATGCTGAGTACTTTTTTCAGATTTCTCATAATAAATCTCCTCCTTAATTTATGTAAGAGCTTCTGTCATCTCGCCTTTCATCGTGTCCAGGGCATGTCCGAAAAACATAGCATGCAGATTGCAGGAATGATTTTGAGAACAGGTTCTGCAACACTGGGATAGTATAAAAGCCCACTGGTGGTTTCCCAGCCGGCTTTGGCTTCCATAACTTCTTCTCTTTACTACTTTAATGTTATGATTATAGCATTCTGTTTTTTTGATTGCAATAGAAAATTTTATAGTTTTTTTAGAATTGCAAAAGAAATTTCCGTTACAATGACCAATTTTTTCTGTTTTTGTTATTTCTGCGACGTACAAACGTACGTTGCCTGGCATACTTTTATACTCATTTCATATTTTATATTATAGTCATATTGGAATGTGTTTGAAAAATCAATTCGGACAAAGCTTGCCGCAAAGTGAGGCGTTCAGATAGCAGGAATGATTTTTTTGCAGCTTTTAGGATAAAAAAAAGGAGATGGTCACCCATCTCCCGTTCAAATATCCTATTTATTTCAATTAAGCAATTGCTTTCTTAGCGATCTCAGCAAGTGCTGCGAATCCCTGAGCATCATTTACAGCCATCTCAGCAAGCATCTTTCTGTTGATGTCGATGTTTGCAACTTTAAGGCCGTGCATCATTTTGCTGTAGGATAATCCGTTCATTCTTGCAGCAGCGTTGATACGTGCGATCCAGAGCTGTCTGAACTGACGTTTCTTCTGCTTTCTTCCAGCGTAGGAGCTGGTAAGTGCACGCATAACAGACTGTTTTGCTACTCTATACTGTTTGGAACGAGCTCCTCTGTAGCCCTTTGCCAGTTTTAATACACGATTATGTTTCTTCTTTGCGTTTAATCCGCCTTTAATTCTTGCCATTTCTTATTTTCCTCCTGTTCGTCTTCTTCTATGCTATATCTTATAAATACGGTAATGCTTTCTTCATGCTCTTAACATTAGTAGAATCAACAACAGTAGCTTTTCTGAGATTTCTCTTTCTCTTCTGAGATTTCTTTGTTAAGATATGGCTCTTGTAAGCTTTATTTCTTACTAATTTTCCTGTTCCTGTTTTTTTGAAGCGCTTTGCTGCTGCTCTACAAGTTTTAATTTTTGGCATTGTAATTTCCTCCTTAATATCGTATCTATTTAATGTCCCTCATCCAGCCTGACACCCTCAGGGTGTCTCTCCAAATGAATGCAACATCCTAGTGTTTCTGTGCTAAAAACATTGTCATGCTTCTGCCTTCTACCTTAGGTGCCTTCTCAACTACAGCAATGTCCTTCAGCATATCGGCAAAATCATCCAGAACGTGCTTGCTGCTTGACATGTGTGCCATCTCTCTTCCGCGGAAACGAAGAGTAACCTTCACTCTGTCGCCCTTGGTAAGGAATTTGCGCGCTGCCCCAGCCTTTGTATTCAGGTCATTGGTATCAATATTTGGTGAAAGACGCACTTCTTTGACATCGATGGTCTTCTGCTTTTTCTTGGCTTCTTTCTCTTTTCTGGCAAGTTCGTAGCGATATTTACCATAATCAATGATCTTACATACCGGCGGCTTTGCCTGTGGGGCAATCTTTACTAAATCAAGCTCTGCCTCCTGAGCTTTGGCCATTGCTTCTCTTGCGGACATAATTCCGAGCTGCTCTCCGTCCGGTCCGATTAAGCGTACCTCTTTGTCTCTGATTTGTTCGTTAATCATTAAATTGCTAATTGTCGTGCACCTCCATACCTGATAGATGATCTGTTCTGATCCAGTTTTTAACTTCTGGACTCTCATTCCCCTTCGCAGGAAGAAATTCCTGCCTGATACCTGACGCCGCAAATATAAAAAAAGTGCGGACAGAATCCACACTTCTCCTATTACACTCGCGAACTAAGTCACGCGCTGCTGTGCAATATGAACCCGAGCCGCATCTAAGTATGCGCTGAGGTGAGAGTGAACTCTGCTTTCTTTTCATCACGTACTGTCGTATAATATCATGCCTTATTGTGAAAGTCAAGATGTTTTTTTATTTTTTCTAATAATTTTTTTCTTATAAATTTGTGCATATTTTTTGCAGGCACAGGAAAAACTAAGACTGCTGCAGCGGTTTAGTGCCCTCATGAAATACGGTCTGCTGAACAACTGCAAATGTTTGCAAAATCAAGCATACAAAATCAGGAGGTAAAAAACATGACAATTTTAAAATGTTCCGCAACAACCTGTGCTTACAATGAAGATATGCTTTGTTCCAGAGGGGAAATCAACGTCATGGGTGACAGTGCAAAAAGTTCTGAAGAAACATCCTGCGGAAGCTTCCGGGAAAAGAGCCAGGGTGCCATGAACAGTGCCAAAAACAGCTGTGGATGTGAGACCATCCAGATTGACTGCAAAGCCCACAACTGTACCTATAACGAAAACTGTAAATGTACCGCAGCTGCTATTGATGTAGCCGGAAGCGGTGCAAAAGTATGTTCTGAAACAAAATGCGATACCTTTGAATGCCAGTGCTAGAGCGTGTTTGAAAGAGGCTTTCTGCAAAAATTTTTCAAACAGGTTCCAGAAAATAGCCGCAAATTCAAAAACAGCCCCCGCACAAATGTGCGAGGGCCTTTTAATTTCCATTCATTATCTGTTTCTTAAGAAATCCGGGATCTGGATATCTTTCTTCTGAACAGTGCTGGATGGTGTCTTCGCTGTGAATGGTGTAGCATTCATAGTCGGCATGCTGAAAGACGGCATGTTCAGATTCACACCAGCAGACGCTGTAGTGGAAGCAGGTCTCTTATTGGCAAATACAGAGTTGCTTGCCTTATTTCCAAATGGATTGGATGCCTGTGCATTATCAGAAAGGCCTGTAGCAATAACAGTGATTCTCGCATAATCAGCAACAGAATCATCATACATAGCACCAAAGATGATATTTGCATCTTCACCTGTAAGCTCCTGTACATAGCTTGCAGCATCATTTGCGTCCATAAGGGAAATATCACCGGAAATGTTGATGATAACGTGTGTAGCACCCTTGATGGTAGTCTCAAGAAGCGGAGAGGATACAGCCTGCTGTACAGCCTCCATAGCCTTGTCATCGCCTCTTGCCTCACCGATACCAATGTGTGCAATACCTTTATCTGTCATAACAGTCTGAACATCAGCAAAGTCAAGGTTGATAAGAGCCGGCAGATTAATCAGATCTGTGATGCCCTGAACTGCCTGCTGCAGAACCTCGTCTGCTTTACGAAGTGCTTCCGGCATAGTTGTGCGGCGATCTACAATCTCCAGTAATTTGTCATTCGGAATTACAATTAATGTATCAACAGCCTTCTTCAGGTTCTCAATACCTGCAAGTGCGTTGTTCATACGTGTCTTAGCTTCAAAACGGAAAGGTTTGGTCACAACACCTACAGTGAGGATCCCCATTTCCTTAGCTGCTGCTGCGATAACCGGTGCAGCACCTGTACCAGTTCCACCGCCCATACCGCAGGTAACAAATACCATGTCAGCACCTTCGATGATCTGTTTTACTTCCTCAATGCTCTCTTCTGCTGCTTTCTGTCCAACCTCAGGCTGTGCTCCTGCACCAAGACCTTTGGTAATTTTCTCACCGATCTGAAGTACAGTTGGAGCTTTACACAGAGTCAGAGCCTGCTTATCTGTATTCACTCCTACAAACTCTACCCCGCCGATGGCTTCTTCAACCATTCTGTTAACTGCGTTATTTCCGGCGCCGCCTACTCCGATTACAATAATCTTAGCAGAGGATTCCGCCTCATTTGACATTATCTCTAACAATGTACTTCCTCCTTTATTTCTACCTTATATCCTTTATCTTTAATTTCAGCAAATATATATACCAAGCTGCATATAGCTATATCATATATTTTTTTTGTGAATTTATCAACCACTAATTTTGTTTTTTTATACTTTTTTCGCGAAATACGCGATATTTTCCTCAGAGTGTGTTTGAAAAAGGCTTTCTGCAAAATGTGCATCACATTTACAGGAGATTTTCAGACACTCTCTAATATTCCTCATCGTACCCGTCATAACCGCTGTTATTATAGTCTTCGCTGTAGTCCTCACTGTAATCTTCAAGCTCCTCTTCGCTTCCATCTTCACTGGTTTCATTGGGATTGGGACCTACATAATTTCCATCTTTATCCAGCTGCCCATAACCGGTATAGCTTCCATCTTCCATATATCCGCCAAGCCAGCTGCCATTTGCAGCAATACTCTCCTCAGTAGGTCTGGAGCCTACATAGTTTCCGTTCTGGTCATATTCCCCTTCACCGGTATAGTCACCCTCCAGGTCATATCCTCCATGCCAGTTAGCCACTGCATTCTCGTAAGCAACCGCAGTATCCACATCCTCAATCACGCCATCCTCGCCCAGATCCTGCTCGAAGGTAATCGTCTTGGAATTGTCATTTACATTTTCCAGATGAAGGATTCCCTTTTTGCCGGAAAGCTTGGGCAAAATTGCGCTGACACGTGTCATCTTGTCCTCAAGATACTCGTCCTTTCCCAGCATCACCCGGATATCTCCATAAGTCAAGGTAATCTGATAACTAGTGTCAAATTCAATATGATCCGGTATGGCATCGTTCTTCTGGAAAATAGTTGACAGCGCCACCGCAGTGGTAAGCACCGAGCTTCCCTTAATTGGAAGCTTCTCCCCTTCGATCACATGGCTTACTTCAATGCCGTCAAAAAAAGGCACCAGTTCATCCCTTGTATGGGAACTTTCAATAAAAATACCGTTTCTGTCAAAATAAATATAGCTATCCAGATAAGGAATGCAGCCTACCGCCTTCTTTTCCCGGACACTGATGCAGATACTGTTATGAGAAAGCCTGGTAATATAAAAGCCTTCCACAAAAGGCACACCCTCTACGTCCACCCTGGAATGGAGCAAAACTGCAAGAACGGAATTATCCGTAAAAGCCCCCTGCAAAGCCATCTCCTTCACCTGTTCATCCGTGTAACGGGAGGTTCCCATTACCTCCACCTTTGTCACATGAAAATAGGAAAAGAAAAAGACAAGTCCTGCCAGCAGAACTGCCCCCAGGGTACCCAGAATCGCTTTCTTATGTTTTCTATAGATCAGCTTCATTTTCAGTGATTTCATATATTGTTATTCCTGTATCCTTTTTACTGCTGCTCCCAGCGCATTAAGATCCTGGCAAATATGCTCATACCCCCGCTGTACAAAAGAATATCCTTCCAGTACGGTAACTCCCTTAGCCCCAAGTGCTGCCAGGATCAGGGACGCACCGCCTCTTAATTCCTGCGCCTGCACAGCTGCTCCATGTAAAGTCTTTACACCGCAGATTACAGCCTCATTTCCCTGTACGCGGATCCTGGCTCCCATTTTCCGCAACTGGTCAGCTGCTTTATAACGGTCTTCAAAAACCATTTCACGAATGCAACTTTCCCCCTCTATGGTGGAAAGAACTGCCATTACGGGAGACTGCAGATCTGTTGGAAATCCTGGATAAACACCCGTTTCCAGCAGTTTAACAGGACTTTGAACATTTTTTCCATTGACTAATAGTTTACCACTGTTACCTTTATATTGTCCACCCATTTTCCTATATACTTCCAGAAAGGCCTTCAGTTCTCCTTCCGGAGGGTTTTCAAGAACGATCTGGCTTCTGGTTATAGCTGCCGCACAGATATAGGTTCCTGACACAATGCGGTCTGGCGGCACCTGAATGCACCCGGCACTTAGGCTTTTAACTCCCTGGATTCTTATTTCAGAAGTTCCATCCCCCTGTATTTTTGCTCCCATGGAACGCATATACCTGCAAAGCCACTGTATTTCCGGCTCACAGGCACAATTTTCCAATACAGTCTCTCCCTCTGCAAGCACGGCTCCTAAAATGCCCTGCTGGGTAGCTCCCACACTTCTTTTTGAAAAAGAAACCAATGCCCCTTGCAGATGAGGTGCTTCTGCCATCAAAACTCCCTGTTCCTCTGTGACCACTGCGCCAAGCTTCCGAAGCACAAAAAGATGCATATCAATAGGTCTTTTCCCGATCACGCACCCACCTGGATAGCCAAGGCTTCCTTTCCCATTTCTTGCGAGAAGCGCTCCAAGAAGAATCACGGAAGACCTCATCCTCCCTGTAAATTCAAAAGGAACTGACCATTTACCGGCATTTTCGCAGTCCATATACAGATCATGGTCTTCCCACCAGGTCACTGCCCCAAGCTTCTGAAGAATTTCCTCCATACAAAAAACATCCGCGATCCGCGGACAGCCTTTGAGCACACTGACTCCCCGATGTAAAAGAGACGCCGCCATCATAGGAAGCGCTGCATTTTTTGAGCCCTGTATCCGAATACTTCCCTTCAGCTGGTGTCCTCCCTCAATGTAAATCCGGTCATTCAAGCCATTCACTCCTAAAGGGCCTCTTACCTTTTATTGTATGCGAATATTTCTGACTGGTGATAAAATTTCATTTTCTGCTTACGCTCAAAGCCAGCCCCATCTCGCCCAGAAGAAACACCACTGAGGTTCCGCCATAGCTGATAAAGGGAAGCGTGATTCCTGTATTTGGAATGGTGTTTGTCACCACCGCAATATTCAGGATCACCTGAATGGCCATATGGCTCATAATGCCAACGCATAAAAGTGTTCCCTGCAGTTCCCGGCAGTGAAGGGCAATCACCATCAGTCTCCACATAAGAAGCCCAAATATGCCAATGAGAAAAAAAGCTCCGGTCAGTCCCAGTTCTTCGCAGATAATGGAAAAGATCATATCATTCTGGGCTTCCGGCACAAATCCCAGTTTCTGCAGGCTGCTGCCAAATCCTCTTCCGAAAAGCCCGCCGCTTCCAATAGCATAAAGTCCCTGAATGGTCTGAAAACCCTTTTCATACTTCTCCGGATTCCGCCATATGGCAAGCCTTTCCAGACGGTAGCTCTCTGCTGCCAGAAACACTGCGATCACTGCTGCACCAGTCACTCCCATTCCAACAAATCTGGCATATCCCGGATCTGATATAAAAATCAGGATTACACCGATTCCAAGGATTATGATTGCCGTACTTAGGTTATTGGAGCCTACCAGTCCTACAATTGGAAGAAGTGTCAGCATTGTCCTGCACATAAACCAGAAGCCAGCTGTAGTCTTTTTGCTTCCCTGGATCTGCCAGGTGAGAAAAAGGATCACTGCTGCTTTTGCAAATTCCGAAGGTTGAAAAGACAACGGTCCAAAATTCAGCCACCTTCTGGAGCCATTGATTTCCTGTCCTACAAATAAAACTGCTGTAGAAAGTCCCATAGATAA
Organism: Ruminococcus sp. D54t1_190329_F1; assembly: GCF_015551645.1. Taxonomy (NCBI): domain Bacteria; kingdom Bacillati; phylum Bacillota; class Clostridia; order Eubacteriales; family Oscillospiraceae; genus Ruminococcus; species Ruminococcus sp. D54t1_190329_F1. The sequence goes on along the minus strand of NZ_JADNDC010000001.1, from coordinate 70,250 downwards.
GAGATAAGCAGCCGGTGCCAGCCGAACAAAGAATCTGTAATCTGTCTCTGCTACTATGTACATGGTCATAAGGCCCAGAGCTGTTGCAAAAAGCTGCTTTTTAAAATAATAGGCAGAGTCGCCGAAACGTACTCTGCCATTATATTCACTGATGGAAAACAGCATGACCAGTCCGAATACTGCCAGAAGCAGCACAAGGATCAGTAAGACCGTGTCTGTTTTCGTTTCTTTCTTTCGCTCCCGGATCATAGAGATCTGCTCCTGACGTCCCATGCCTTGGTTAAAGCATATGCCAGATCCGGGTATTCTATGAAATAAATCATAAGTTTCTGTACCTGCCGCCAATCACATTCTGTGGCTACGACAACCGAGTTCGAGTGAAATATACTGCAAAACGGAACGTGCAGATTACAGGAATGATTTTTCAAACAAGCTCCAGAGCATGCCTCCAAAAGGCTTTCTTCAAGATGTACGCTGCAATTTGCGGTATATTACAGTGCTCTCACATACTCCTTAAACATCTGGCCTCTCTGCTCATAATTGTCAAACTGACCCCAGCTTGCGCATGCAGGAGATAAAAGGACCGCGTCCCCGGCGTTTGCCTTATCCGCACACACCTGCACAGCTTCTTTCAGATCCTCACAGAGAATAACATCATGAAAGCCATTCTTCTCAGCCGCAGCCTTAATTTTCTCTTTCGTCTGACCAATAAGTACCAGATACCTTACTTTGCCGTCAAATGCCTGGATCCACTCATCATAGCTGGATTCCTTATCATATCCGCCGCCGATCAGAAGAGTCGGACGGTTCATTGCCTGGATTCCCTTAATAGCCGCATCCGGGTTGGTTCCCTTTGAATCGTTATAATATGCCACACCGTTTTTCTCAGTTACATACTCAATTCTGTGCTCCACGGCTGTAAACTCACAGATACTCCTACGGATGCTATCCATATCAACACCTGCGTAGTAAGCCATGGCCACTGCTGCCATTACATTCTCAAAATTGTGCGTACCAAGAAGCTTCAGTTCCCCTGTTCTCACAACCGGAATCTCCTCTTTCTCTGTACGAAGAATAATCTGGTCTCCTCTCAGGAAAATACCCTGTTCAAGTTCTCTTGCACTGGAAAAATATACAGCCTTTGGCACAATGCTTTTGCCAAATTCACGAAGGATTTCATCCTCATAATTCAGCACACATACATCCTCCGGACCCTGGTTGCTTGTGATCAGCTCTTTCACGCGGATATACTCAGCCATTGTATGATGACGGTTCAGATGATCCTCTGTGATATTCAAAATGGCGCTTACCCTTGGAGCAAATTTCCAGATAGTCTCAAGCTGGAAGCTGCTGATCTCTGCAACCGTGACCGTCTCATCTGTCATCTCCAGTGACTTGGAAGTATACGGAGTTCCAATATTTCCAACAACAAATACAGATGGGCGTGCATCTGACATGATTTTTCCAAGAAGGGCTGTTGTTGTAGTTTTTCCGTTTGTTCCGGTAATTGCAAGAACTTCACCCTTTCCCGTCTGATAAGCCAGTTCAACCTCGCCCCATACAGGAAGTCCCTGATCATAAAAACCTTTTACAATTGGAAGATCTGTGGGAACTCCAGGACTTAATACCACAAGGTCCAGGCTTTCCTGAACTTCCTTCGGCAGCTCTCCTGCATAGATGGGAAGTTCATAATTTCCACTGATTTTATGTAATACGCTCTCTTTATCCAGATCTGCTTTTCCATCGTAGAGAACCGGGCAGGCACCAACTGCATTCAGAAGATCAGCTGCGCCGATACCGCTTTTTCCGGCTCCGAAAACCAGAACTTTTTTTCCTTTTAATTCCATGATTTATTTCCTCCTTAATGCCTTGCAATGGATGCCCCGGAATTCTCCCTTTTCAGGCACGCTTCAGGCAGCTCTTACAGGGCTAAAAGTCCGATCAGGCACATAATTGCAGTCACAATGGTAAACACTGCAACTACTCTGGCTTCTGACCATCCGCAAAGCTCAAAATGATGATGGATAGGCGCCATTTTGAAAATACGTTTGCCATGTGTTGCTTTGAAATAGGTTACCTGGATCATAACGGACAGTACCTCGACCAGATAGATCAGGCCCACGATCAGTATGAACAGAGGCATCTGCAGCATATAAGCCACACCTGCCACAAATCCGCCAAGTGCCAGAGATCCTGTATCACCCATGAATACACTTGCCGGATATACATTGTAAAGTAAAAATCCCATCAGTCCGCCGATAACCGCACAGGTGACAGGCTCGATACCGGACTGGGTTCCAATGGATACAACCGTGAAGAATACGGCTACGATCAGGGTAACGCTGGTAGCAAGACCGTCTACACCGTCAGTAAAGTTTACGCCATTTACAGTTCCGATCACTGCAAAGAACAGCACTGGTACAGCCAGCCAGCCAAGATTCAGATAATGTCCTCCCCAGAACGGAATGCGCATGGTCAGGGACACATCTGTATATCGAAGCAGGTAGAAAGTGAAAATACCAGTTACCACTACCTGAAGCAGAAATTTCTGCCATGGGAGAAGTCCGTCAGATCTTCTAAGGACTACCTTCAGATAATCATCCAGAAAACCGATCAGTCCGAATCCCAGAGTCAGGAACAAAACCGGGATAATTTTGGGATAATCTTTTACATAAAACAATGAAGTAATAATCGTGGATATCAGAAAGATCACGCCGCCCATAGTCGGAGTTCCGGCCTTTTTCAGATGCGACTGTACGCCCTCTGTTCTCTCTGTCTGTCCCATTTTCAGCTTACGCAGAAAAGGAATGATAACAGGTCCTAATACTGCACTGATTGCGAAGGAAATCAGCACCGGGATCACAATATGAAATTCCATCCTCACACCTCTTTAATTCTTTCGTTTTTTTCGTTCCAGAGTCTGTTTAAAAAAGCATTCCGCACAAAGTGTGACACACATCTTGCAGAAACCCTTTTCAAACACGCTCTAAACTTTTTAAAGCATCTTATAGTATAAAGCTTTTCCCCTTATTTATCAACCCATAGCTTGGTTTTTGCAAGATAATATCCCTACATTGTTTACTACTTACCTCGTGACCGGTAACATACTTCTCCTTGCTCACAGTCTGACCGGTCACCGAAGCTTAGCTTTCTTTTTTCTGATTTAGAGCGTGTTTGAAAAAGGCTTTCTACAAGATGTGCGTCACAATTTGTGGGAGATTTTGCCCGGATGAGGGCGCCGTAGCGGGCTACGGCAACCAAATTCGGGTGAAATCTTCCGCAAAGTGGGGCGTGCAGATTGCTGGAATGATTTTTCAAACACGCTCTAGCACCGCCTCAAAAATATTCTTTATCACAGGTGCCGCAATGGTTCCTCCGTAATACACGCCCTGCGGGTCATGTATAATGCAAAGCCCCAGGATCTGCGGATCTTCCGCAGGCATAAAGCCAAGAAAGGAGGAAATATACCGGTTGGCACTTCTTGGCAAAGTCTGGGAAGTAGCTGTCTTGCCCCCTACTGTGCATCCCTCAATCCGGGCATTTCTTCCGGAACCTTCTGACACTACTTTCTCCAGAATTCCTCTTACTGTCTCTGATGTTTTTTCCGAAATAATCCCCGTTTCCACCGGATATTCCAGCTTTCTTCCGCTGGTGCCATCTGAGCTCAGAACGGATACCCCAAAATGAGGTGTGATCCGCCTCCCCCCATTGATCAGAGAACTGACTGTGGTCGCCAGCTGAATTGGCGTAATCTGAAAAGACTGGCCAAAAGCAACTGTTGCCAGCTCCACATTCCCCATATTTTCCATTTTATGCATGATCGTTCCAGCCTCTCCCGGCAGATCTACACCTGTCTTCTTCAAAAGTCCAAACTCCTTGAAATAATGATAATAGTTTTCCACCCCAAGTCTCAGACCCACTTCAATAAAAACCGGATTGCAGGAATTCTGGGCACCTTCCACAAAGCTCTGGGAACCGTGTCCTGTTCTCCTTGCACAGTGAATCCGCCTGTCATCCACCAGCTTATACCCCGGACAGAAAAATCTGTCATTTACGGAAACCACGCCAGCCTCCAGACCTGCAGACATGGTAATGATCTTAAAGGTAGAACCGGGCTCATATGTATCGTTCAGGCAGGGATTTCTCCACATCTGGTTCAGAAGATCCTGTTTTTCCTGTTCATTCAGTCCTGAAGTGTCCACGTCCGTATTCAATATAAAAGGATCGTTCAGATCAAATTCCGGCACATTAACACATACATAAATTTCTCCGTTCTGCGGATTCATAAGAAGTATGGAAACACGCGCAGCCTGTTTTTCTTCCATTACTTTCAGGGCCGCCTGCTGAGCATACTGCTGCAGATCCACATCCAGACTGATTTTCAGGTTTTCCCCTGCCACCGGATCTTCCCTGCTTTCTCCGATCTGGTCGATTTCCACGCCTCTGGCATCTGTTGTGGTCAGGATTTTTCCCGCCTGTCCCTTTAAAATTTCCTCATATTTCACTTCCAGGCCAATTATCCCCTGATTGTCACCGCCTGTAAATCCCAGAACCTTGGAAGCCAGAGATCCGTAAGGATAATACCGCTTATAATCCTCATCCACTTTCACACCATCCAGTTCATACCCACGTATCACATCTCCCACAGATTTTTCCACATTTGTCTTAATTCGTTCAATTGAAGATATTTTTTCAACTTTTTTACGCACTGTGTCAGTATCTATTTCCAACTCTTTTGACAAGACCTCAATAACCTTCTGTGGGTCCTTAATCTGACTGTGAATAACGGAAATAGTACATACAGTTTTATTATCTGCCAGAATCCTCCCTTTTGCATCCAGTATCTGTCCTCTTGCAGCCTTAATGACTCGTTCTCTTTCATGAAGTTCTTCCGCTTTCTGGTAATAGTAATCCGACCGAACCCCCATCAGGTAAACAAGCCTTCCCACAAGTCCCAGAAGCATAAGTGCACATACAAGAAAAACCATCCATATTTTTTTCCTGTGAAAGGTCATGGTTTTTTTCATAAAAAAATCCCCATCTGAAATCATCATAACTAATATATGCTAATTTCAGATGGAGGTATGTGTTGTATTATGGTGAACAGTCCGTTTTTTATTTCCTGCCAATACTATGCCACCTATGGACAGTATTTCTAATCCAGTCCGGCTTCCTCGTTAGTCAGGCCTTCACTCTCCATATTGTTATCCTCAATGGGATCCGTGTTATCTTCCGGAGGTCCCGGAACATTGGTATCAGAAACAGCCTCCGGCAGAGTTTCCCCGGCTGAACCAGTGTAGGAATCGCTGATTCCATCAAGGTTAGCAGATTTTATATACTCTCCGTTTGCATTGATCTGATAACTTCCGTCACTATTCAGCAGGTAACCATTTTCGTCAATCCGATTGCCATCCCAGTCAATGAGGTTGCCCTCTTCATCCACCAGATTTCCATTTTCATCAATCTGACTGTCAGATATAGTATTTACATGACCATTAAATTTCTCCCAAAGCTCTGTCTCCGGAACAGTTCCGTCTGTAGACTGATCGGGCTGAATATTCATGTATGGCAGAAGCTCGGAAAGAATTGCCTGTGCCACATACTGTGGATAAATACTGCTGGCCTGATCCTCTACATTTGGCTCGTCAATTACCACATAAATCAGAACCTGCGGGTCATCAACCGGGGCAAATCCGATAAAGGAAACCACGTATTTACCATTTCCACGGGGGAATTTCTCCGCAGTTCCTGTTTTACCGCCTGAGCTGTAACCCTGTACCTTTGACGTCATACTGGTACCCTGCTCTACACTGGCCTGCATATAGCTTCTGATATCAGCGGAAATGCTGGAAGAAATAGTCTGCTTCTGAAGAAGCGGGCTGATTGTCTTCACAGTTGCACCGCTGGCGTCTTTGACTTTTGTCACAAGATGTGGCTGATAATAGTAGCCGCCATTGATGACCGAACACATTGCATTGATTTCCTGGATCATAGTACAGCTGAATCCCTGACCAAATGCAGAACACGCAAGCTCTGTCTCATGCATGGTATCAACAGTATGCATAATACCATATCCCTCATTTGGAAGATCGATTCCTGTCCGGCTTCCGAAATTGAAAGTACTCTGTGCTTTCAGAAAATTTTCAACTCCCATCTTTGCACCAATCTGCATCATGGCATCGTTACAGGAATTTGCGATTACTTCCGCAAGGGTTTCCATTCCGTGTCCGTAAATATTTGCACATTTGATGGTGGTCATATTTCCTGGCACACCAAAATTCTGGTAACCATCACAATAGAAGGTATCACTGGTGGATATTTTTCCCTGTTCCAGAGCAGCTGCCATAACAATGGGCTTCACAACAGAACCAGGTTCGTAAATGTCGGTTACACAAAAGTTATTCCACATGGCGCTTAGAGCATCCATGGTCTCACTGTCATTCATAGCAGCAATCTCATCTGCTGAATATAAGGAAGACAGATTACGTGGATCATTAAGATCATATCGGTCGCCCCCATCCATGGCAAGGATTTCACCACTTGAAGGGTCTTCCACGATCACTCCTATATTTTTGGCGCCAGTAGATTTCTTAAAGGCATTTACCCATTTTTCCACAATCTGCTGTGTTCCAAGATCAAGGCTAAGCTCCAGACTGTTTCCGTCAGAAGCTTCGATAATGGTTTGCTCCACATTAGAATCATCACTGAAATATCCGTACTGTCGGCCATCAATTCCTGTCAGGCTGCTATTGTAGTAGCCCTCAATTCCATAGTCCGCAGTATCTCGGGAAAAAGTAAATCCCAACGTATCACAGGCCAGCTCATTATATGGATAGACTCTCAGGTAATCTTCTTCAAACCATACACCCTGGATATTGTTTTTCTCCTGAATTTCTTCCCTGGTCATTTCCGTATCATCTGGTATGCTGCAGTAATCCTCGAATGCTTTCTTATCATCCATGGAGACCTGCTTTTTCACGATCTGATACTGACTCTCCCTGGTCTTATCAGAAGTAAGCCTGGTACGGAGTTCTCCTTCATCAAGGCCAAATATGGTAACCAGAGCATTCACCGTAGGATCCAGATAATCCTCATCTGAATTTACAGCTTTACAGTCCAGTACAACATTATACACCTTGTTGCTCGTTGCCAGAATGTTGCCATTTCGATCATAGATTGTCCCTCGTTTCGCTGGCATTGTGCGATTCTGGTATTTTTGCTGAGCCTGACTCAGCACCTGTTTCTTATACTTGTCACCACTTTGAAAATTAATATAAGTGATAACTCCCAATAAAACGATTAAAGCTCCCAATACGCAAAAGAGCAGTATTGACAGCTTTTTTTTCATACTGTGATTTATTTTTTTTATAGGTTTTCTTTTTGTTTTTCTTCTCAGAGTAGTCAATCAAACACCTGCCTTCATTCCCATTACTTCCCGGTCACGTCCTGATACTGTCTTACGTAGCTGCCGCCTTCAGTCGCATAGGTTTCTGTCTGCTGGTTGCTTGGATATTTCATGCCCAGACGTCCGATGGCGATTTTCCGGATTCTTTCAAGGTCAACACTTGAAGTCACCTGGCTCTCATATGCATCGTTGTCTTCTTTCAGCTCGGCCAGTTGGGATTCAAGAGTGGCCAGCTGGCTTCTTTTACTGGTGCATTCTGTTTTCAATTTCAGATAATTAATACTGCAAAACACAATAAGGATACCAAGTGCAGCCAGAAATATGGCAAAATTACGGTTCATATTATTGGCTTTCGCACGGTTTCTCCTGGCTGCCTTACTAAGCGGCTTGTTCCCCCGGACCTGCTGCTCTGGTGTGGTCAGCTCTGGTTTTGCCTTATTTTTACGAACAGAATGCTCTGGCTGACGGTACTCTCTCCGCTCAGGAACTTCCTGGACTTTTCGGACAGTGTTGCCATCAACATACACATTTTGTGGACGTCTTTTACCTGACACAGTATTCGTATGTCTGCCTGTCTCCGCCATTTTTTACCCTTCTTTTAAACTTTTTTTTCAAAAATTCTAAGCTTAGCACTCTTAGAACGCGGGTTTTCTTCCATTTCTTCATCACTTGGAAGAATTGGCTTCCTTGTGATAACTCTCCCCTTGGATTTCTTTCCGCACACACATACCGGAAAATCCGGTGGACAGGTACACGGGTTCTCATTTTTTCGAAAAATTGTTTTTACAATTCTGTCTTCCAGTGAATGGAACGTAATAATGCAAAGCCTTCCGCCATCATCCAGAAGATCAATCATCCCATCAAGTGAATCACGAAGAACATCCAGTTCCTTATTCAGCTCAATTCTGATTGCCTGGAACGTACGCTTAGCCGGATGGCCTCCTGCTGCCTGTATCTTCATAGGTATGGATTCCCGGATGATCTGTGTAAGCTGGCCCGTTGTCATAATGGGGCTCTGCTGTCTTGCTGCTACTATATGTTTCGCGATATTTTTCGCAAATTTATCTTCACCGTAATCGCGGATAATGCGATACAGTTCTCTTTCTTCATAACCGTTAACAATGTCACTGGCAGTCTGTGTCTGTCTCTGATCCATGCGCATGTCAAGAGGTGCATCTACCCGATAGGTAAATCCACGTTCCTCATTGTCCAGCTGATAGGAGGATACTCCCAAATCCAGAACAATACCATCAACCTTGTGAATTCCCCTTGCGGCAAGCTCCTGTACCATGTAACAATAATTGCTGCGAATGATTGTCACCTGGTCAAAGGCGGCAAGCCGTTCACTCGCAGCAATTATCGCATCCTGGTCTTGATCTATACCAATAAATCTCCCCTTGGCAGAAAGTTTCCTGCATACCTCAATGGCATGTCCTGCGCCGCCCAAAGTGCCATCCACATAGATTCCATCCGGCTTAATATTCAGCCCGCCAACGGTCTCGTCCAGTAATACAGATTTGTGTTTAAATTCCATTTCCGTCTCCTGTTGGATTTCTCGCTTATTTTATGCTCAGATGACGATTCCCATGTTCTCCATGTCGGCAGCAATGCTGTCCATATCGTCATAATTGCAATTCTCGCTCCATTTCTCCTTGCTCCAGACTTCTACTCTGCTTAAGTTTCCAGCCAGAATAACATCTTTCTCCAGACCAGCGAACTCACGTAACGTCTGTGGTACGAGAATTCTCCCCTGCTTGTCCAGTTCACATGTTGTTGCACCTGCAACAAAGAAGCGCGAAAAGGCTCTAGCGTCTTTATTTGTAAGTGGTAATGCACGGAGTTTCTCTTCAAAGGCTTCCCATTCATCCATAGGATAAATATAAAGACAACCATCAAGTCCTCTGGTAAGAACAAATTCCTCACCTAAAGGTTCCCGAAATTTCGCCGGGATGATCAAACGCCCCTTCGCGTCGATTGTGTGATTGTACTCGCCCATGAACATAAAAACTCACCTACTCTCGTGAAATACGAGTCTCCCCCTCGTATCTCATGACGGGAAACAAATGGAAGTTCTGCCACTTCGTCCCCATTTGTCACCACTTTTCTCCACTTCCTACCACTTATGAACCCATTCTAACCCATTTGCCCCTAAATTACAAGTGGGAAATTATGAAATCTATTACATAATTCTGTTACAAAGTCCTTACAAACAGCGAAAATGCAGTCAAAAAATTTTTATATACAAATAAATCCTGCCCTGCAGGACTTTTTATATTGCCGGAAATTCCAGCGAAATTACCTATTACACACAAAAAAACGCCACTTCAGTGGGATTCGCTCCCACCAAAATAACGTTTTGTTTAGTCCAGATTCAGGTATCTGACAATCATATGATCAATCTTTCTGCTCATGGGCAGGTTTTTTCGCAAATCTGCGCGGCTGGCTATACAACCATTCATCTTCTTCTGAAGCTGTCGGACCCTTCGCAGCAACAGTTTCTTCTTCAGAAATCCCGGCATTTTCTTCCACATAATTTTCTGTACCGGAAGCTTCTGGCAAAGCTTCCTCCTCAGAAATTTCTTCTGTATCTTTCTCTGAGTCCTTCTCATAGAAATCCTCAGCAACTGAATTTTCCTCTTCCACGATTTTCTCTGTGTTCTTTTCATCCTGAGGATCTTCTTCCGGATGCTCTTCTTCCACAGACGAAGTTTCTTCTGATTCTTCGGAATCATGTTCATAAGCAGATGCTGTTCCGTTATAGACTTCCGGAACACCTGCGGCATCTCCATCTGCAAAAGCTCTCTCCAGTCTGAGCCGGTCTCTGTATTCTTCTGCTTCAGCTTCTCTGGCTGCTCTTTCCTGCGCTTCATAGTCCTGTTCTCTCCTGCGTCTGCGCCTTGCCGCCCTCTTTTTCGCCATGGTTTCTTCCACAACTGCGATCATAGCACAGATTACAAACAGTGCTGCTGAGATCAGCTGGGAAATTCCAACAGAAGTTCCCGGAATCATAAGCTTGTCTGTTCGAAGAAGTTCTATGCAAAATCGTCCGAGACCATATCCTGCCAGATATTTCAGAAATACTTCTCCGTGGAAATGTTTTTTGCGCTTCCACACAAGCATCAGGAGAAACAAAAGCAGACACCAAAGACTCTCGTATAAGAAAACCGGATGTACTTGAATATAAGAAGTTCCACCTATTGTCTCCAGGTTTTCCCTCATTGCAGATGTCACTTCGCTGGAACGCACAGCAGATAAAGGGAGCTGCATTGCAAATATGCTGTTGGTATACTCACCGAAAGATTCCCTGTTAAAGAAATCTCCCCACCTTCCTATTATCTGCGCAATAACGATTCCCATGCTGGCAGTATCTGCCATCTGCATAAAAGATTTTCTGCGCACGCCGCAGTAAATGGCAGCTCCCAGCATTCCTCCAAACAGACCGCCGTAGAATGTAAGTCCGCCATTTCTCACATTAAAGATCTCAATAATATTGCCCTTATAAAGATTCCAGGAACATAAAACATAAAGCATTCTGGATCCGACCACACCCAGAAGCAGGGATATGATCATCATTTCCAGATAATCGTCTTTATTCTCGCCGCAGCGCTTCGCTTCCAGAATCACAAATCCCATTCCCAGAAGCATTCCCAGAGCTATTACAAGGCCAAAAAATGTAATCTCAAATCCAAATATTTGAATGGATTTCCCCACATAATCCAGGTTTATTCCCAGATTCGGAAACTGAATTGACATTTATGCTATCCCTCTGTTTCTATTACTTATCAGACATTGAAACGGAATAAGATCACATCGCCATCCTGTACTACGTAATCCTTACCTTCCATTCTTACAAGACCTTTTTCTCTTGCACCTGCATAGGAGCCACAGTCAAGAAGATCCTGATAGTTTACTACCTCAGCTTTAATGAATCCACGTTCAAAATCAGAATGAATCTTACCTGCAGCCTGCGGAGCCTTGGTTCCAATCTTTATGGTCCATGCTCTGGTCTCATCTTCTCCGGAGGTCAGGAAGCTCATAAGTCCAAGAAGATGATAACTTGCCTTAACCAGCTTCTCAAGTCCTGATTCCTTGAGTCCAAGATCCTCCAGGAACATTTTTCTCTCATCCTCATCCAGCTCGGAAATCTCTTCCTCGATCTGAGCACAGATTACGAAAATTTCACTGTTCTGCTCCGCAGCATATTTTCTTACAGCCTGTACATGCGCATTGTCAGCACCATCATTTGCAAGATCGTCCTCTGCCACATTTGCAGCGTAAATTACCGGTTTCTGAGTGAGCAGATTGTATGTTCCCATCCATGCTTCCTCATCCTCATTCTCCAGTTCCATAGTGATTGCCATCTTGCCGTCTTCCAGCCATTTCTTGATCTTCTGAAGGAAATCAAGCTCTTTAGCAGCTTCTTTGTCCATACGGGCAGTCTTGGTAACCTTTGCAATTCTTCTCTCCAGGATCTCAAGATCAGAGAAAATAAGCTCCAGGTTAATAGTCTCAATATCACGGATCGGATCGATGCTTCCATCTACGTGGATTACATTGGTATCCTCAAAGCAGCGTACTACATGAACGATTGCATCGACTTCACGGATGTTTGCAAGGAACTGATTTCCAAGACCCTCTCCCTTAGAAGCGCCCTTTACAAGTCCTGCAATGTCAACAAATTCTATAACAGCCGGTGTCACTTTCTTGGAATGATAAAAATCACCAAGCAGTGCAAGTCTTTCATCCGGCACAGTAACAACTCCCACATTCGGGTCAATGGTACAGAAGGGATAGTTCGCAGATTCTGCACCTGCCTTTGTCAGGGAATTAAAAAGTGTACTTTTTCCTACATTTGGAAGTCCAACGATACCTAATTTCATTTTATCCTATATCTCCTTATTTTTAGGGGCGTTTGACATTTCTTTACGCCATTCTTTTGCTATTATACCACAAACAATAAAAATATGATATATTTCCGGCCCCATATTGTCTTCTCTATACATCTTTTTATTTTAGCATACCCAACTCTTTCCATCAAGACAAAAGCTCTGGACAATCTGATAAATTTGAAAAAACACCTCATATTTCCAATTGAATATGAAGTGTTTCTCTTTCGTAATACATCATTTATTTCAAATCTCTGGACATGATCATAAGAAGACTGCCTTTTTCGTAGAGTATCTTGGCCTTTTCTTCCTGAATCTCGTTGCTAACGGTGCGGCCGCAGTTATCTGTAGTAAGGCGGTAATGATCCAATGGGTATTTAAACCCCTTCAAAGTAAGACCTTCAACCGTTTCACCGGCTGCGAAAAAGGAAACATATTTTCCGAATTGACTGTCTTTTCGAATAATATGGCCATTTTCCACAAGACAGATGTAATTCTGAGCATCTGCCAGGATCACATTGACACCCTTTTGTCTGCCATATCCCAAAAGTCCCATGTTTCCAATAAAATGATCCAGTCTTCCACCAGTTGCGCCAAGAATAAGAATATTCTTTGCCCCTCTTCTTATTGCCAGATTTAAAGTAGACTGGGTATCTGTATCATCCTTTTCAGGATTCAGTCTGACAATTTCTGTATGGTCAAGACTCTCCAGATATGCCTTTCCAGCACCTGATAAACTGTCAAAATCACCGTCCACAATATCCGGGACAAGACCTGTTTCCAGAAAGAAATCCAGTCCTCTGTCAGCCGCCAGCAAAAGCAGCTTCTTTCCTTTTCGCTCTTCTTCTATTTTTCTTATAAAATCGAGGGCAAAATCTTTCTGGATCATGCCCCCGCTTACGATTACTGTATCTATCATTCTATCTCTCACTCAATCCTGTCACCAATCTCTTCGATCTGTTTCTGAATATGGCGGACATTCTGGGCAATATCACCGCCGAATACCCAGGATCCGGCAACAAAGATATTGGCACCAGCTTTCATAACAGTCTCTATGGTACCTTCATTGATTCCACCGTCAACCTCAATATCCACATTCAGATTCTCTTTGTCGATCAGTTCTCTCAGTTCCTGAATCTTCTCTGTACACTCGTCCATATATTTCTGTCCGCCAAAGCCAGGCTGAACAGTCATTACCAAAACCATATCCACATCCTCAAGCATATGGCTGATATCATTTACCGGAGTTGCAGGCTTGATGGAAACACCAACTTTCACTCCTGCATCCTTGATACGCTCTATAGTACGTTCCAGATCCTCACATGCCTCAGCATGAACGGTGATGGAATCCGCACCACAATTTACAAAATCCTGAATGTATCTTTCCGGCTCTGTCACCATAAGATGAACATCAAAAAACATCTTGGATTCTTTACGGATGGATTTGATCACCGGCATACCAAAGGAAATGCTCGGTACAAAATCTCCATCCATAACATCAATATGGAGCCATTCAACTCCTTCGTTTTCAAGAATTTTAATCTGTTCGCCCAGACGGTTAAAATCCGCTGATAAAATGGAAGGGCATAGCTGATACATAGTTTTAGTATCTCCTTTTCTCTTTTAATTCCTCATATAAAGCCAGATAGTTGTCATACCGCTGCTGACTAATTTTACCTTCAGACAGAGCTTTCTTCACTGCACAGCCCGGTTCATGAATGTGCATACACCCCTGAAACCGGCATTGCGGCTCATACATTACAAATTCCGGGAAGTAATCCCGAAGCTCCTCTTCCTTCATATCGGTAAGATACAAAGAAGAAAATCCCGGAGTATCCACCAGGAAAGTATTCTTCTCCACCGGGATTACCTGGGAATGTCTGGTGGTATGCTTGCCGCGCTTCAGTTTTTTGCTGATCTCGCCAGTCTCCATCTGCACTTCACCCTGCATACAGTTGGTAATGGAAGATTTCCCCACACCGGAAGGTCCTGCAACTACTGTTGTTTTTCCCTTCAGTATCTCGCGGATCTCGTCCATTCCCTCTCCCTCATAGGTACTGGAAAGCACTACACAATATCCACATCCAGTGTATATTTCGTAAAGCTTTTCCATTTCTTTCTTCTCTCCCACATCTTTCTTATTGAAGCAGATAACCACGGGAATTTTCTGCTGCTCCATCATGATCAGAAAGCGGTCCAGAAGAAGGAAATTAGGCTTTGGATTCTCCATGGCAAAAATCAAAAACGCCTGATCTACATTGGCTACAGCAGGACGGATAAGCGAATTGCGGCGGGGAAGAATGGAAGTTACACTGCCTTCCTTCTCCTCCTCATTCAAAACGGTAATCTCCACATTATCACCTACCAGAGGCTTGAAATTATCCTTTCGAAAAATTCCTTTTGCCTTACATTCGTAAATATTGCCGTCTTCCGCATAGATATAATAGAAACCTGCAATTCCTTTAATGATCTTTCCCTGCATGGATTACTCAACCTTCTCAAAAGTAAGAGGATAATGGCCAAGTTCCTGATAGCTTCCATCAGATTGCTGCTCAGACAGATATAAAGTACCCTCAGCAACTCCTGGTGCACCTGTAATATCCAGCTGATATGGGAAAGTAAGCTGCTGTCCTTCTACCACAGAGCTTGCTTTTGGAGCGCCGCCTACATTCTGAACAAGCTCCAGTCTGATCAGACCTCCATTATATCCGATAGGCGTCTTCAGTTTCTGTGTACATTTCCATACTTCGCCATTTGCTACTGCTGCAGTAGTATCAGAGGAACTCTGATCCTCAGTATTCTGTGAAGAAGTATCCTGACTTCCACTGCTTACAATAAGAGTGATCGTATCGTTATCCGGATCTGCATATACCGGGTTGTCATCTGTATATCCTATAGGATCCTGAGAGATAACAGTTCCCTCTGCAACGTCTGTGCTCATCTGCATTTCCACATCAATATTAATGAATTTGCCAAGCTTGGCAATTGCATCATTCTTCTCCATTCCGGTTACATCTGGCACCTGTACACTGTCACCATAATTAATACCACGGCTGATGGTAAGAGTAACTGTATCGCCTGCCTTGACAGTAGTTCCTGCTGCAGGCTCAGTATCAAGGACACATCCAATGTCTACCATAGAAGACTGACTTTCATCCGGGTAAATCTTATTGATCTGAACCGTTAAGCCCTGGCTTTCCAGAGTTTCCTGCGCCAAAGCGCCATTCTGACCGAACATATCTGTAAGGGTAACGGACTCAGAACCTTTACTTAAATAATAGTTAACAGTTGAATTTTTAGCTACCTTTGTTCCCTGTACAGGATCCTGTGAAGAAATCTTGCCTTTTTCCTGTGTGGAAGCCTCTTCACCTTTGTAGGTCATTCCGATATTTACAGAAGCGCAAAGTTCCTGTGCCTCAGCCTCTGTCTTACCGATAAGATCAGGTACTGGTACCATACCATCATCTTCGTCAGCAGCCTGGGTAACCTGTGCCTGCTGATTCTGCTGATCCAAAGAAGAATCCTTGCTGTCTCCGATCAGACCTGCTGCCTTTCCCACAACAAGAATTACCGCGATCAGAACTGCGGCACCTATGATCAAAGCAATAATACTTCCAGCTACACTGACGCCTCTTTTCTGCTTTTTGATACGTCTTTCTCTCTCTTCCCGCTCTCTGCTTCGTTCACGATCCCGGTTCTTTCTGGAGCCTTTCGAGCTCTCTTCCTTATTATCATACTCGAAATCGTCATCATCATCGTAGTTTGTCTCATTCAGTTCTTTTTCCAGAGTTTCTATATCCGGCTTAAGAGTCTGCTTCGGAGTATGCTTGATCTCTCCAAGCTCTTCATCAGAAATTACAACCGTCTTAGCATCTGTATCTACAGATGTAAGCTTCACAAAATCTCCCTGCGGGTCAATAAGAGAATGCTTCAGATCCTCGATCACATCCTCCATCTTATTATATCTGCGATCCACACTCTTCTGGGTACATTTCATAATGATCTGTTCCAGACTGTACGGCAGATCCGGGGAATAAACACTTGGCGGTACCATCTCTTCCTGAAGATGTTTGATTGCAATGGCAACTGTAGTATCTCCGTCAAAAGGGACACGTCCTGTTACCATTTCATATAAGGTGATACCAAGTGAGTAGATATCACTCTTCTCATCGCTGTAGCCGCCTCGTACCTGCTCCGGTGAGCTGTAATGTACAGACCCCATAACATTGGAGCTGATGGTATTGGAAGAAGCAGCTCTTGCAATTCCAAAGTCTGTTACCTTTACTTTGCCGTCTGTGGAAATAATAATATTCTGAGGCTTCACATCACGATGTACAATGCCGTGGCTGTGTGCTGCCTCAAGTCCCATAGATACCTGAATGGCAATACTGGTAGCTTCCTTTACCGAAAGCTTACCTTTCTTGGAAATATACTCCTTAAGAGTGATTCCCTCGATCAGCTCCATTACGATATAATAAACACCCTCATCATCGCCTACATCAAATACATTTACTATGTTTGGATGGGTAAGACCTGCTGCTGCCTGCGCTTCACTTCTGAATTTCTTTACAAAAGTTGCATCTTCCCTGAATTCCGGCTTCAGAACCTTAACTGCCACAAAACGGTTCAGTTTATGGTCCATTGCCTTATATACGTCCGCCATTCCGCCGGTACCGATTTTACTTACAATTTCATAGCGTTCTGCTATAATCATACCTGTCTTTAACATGTTTCCACCTCATTCGTGAATGGTTCTATCAATATGATTGCAATGTTATCCTTGCCGCCGTTGTTGTTGGCTTCCTGGATAAGAGTATTTCCCTTCCAGGTGATATCCTCATCAGAATTCAATATGATTTCTTCCATTTTTTTGTCTTCCACCATATTGCTGAGACCATCGGAACACATCAGGATCGTACTTCCCGGTTCCAGACGCATATCAAAGAAATCCACGTCTACAGTTTTTTCTGCTCCCAGAGCTCTGGTGATAATGTTTTTATCCGGATGATTTCTTGCCTCCTCAGCAGTGATTTCACCCATTCTTACCATTTCCTGAACCAGTGAATGATCCCTGGTAATCTGCCTCAGCTGTTTATCCACCACATATAGTCTGCTGTCTCCCACATTGGCAACATAAGCATACTGACCTACAATGGTGGCTACTACCATAGTAGTTCCCATTCCACGAAGCTTCTCATCCTTCTGCGCCTGTTCTATAATTTCTGTGTTCGCAGTCTCAATGGCATGACGGATTACCTTTACAGGATTATAATCCGTATCCTCCCTGATTTCATCTACCAGTATCCTGACCGCGTGAGAGGACGCATAATCACCTGCATTGTGTCCTCCCATTCCATCAGCAACAGCAAAGAGGTTCGGGAGATTTCCAACTGTGTCCTGGGAAGCGAACACATAATCCTGGTTCATCTTCCGCTTCATTCCTATATTCGTAGCTGAATATACCCTCATGTCACTTCTCGCTTTCTGTCCTTTTCGTACTGTTGTTCAACATAGAAACACCAGTTTTTCGTTACTGCGGATCGTAACTTTTTTCTATATAACTTTTTCGTAATTGTCCACAGGCACCGTCTATGTCACTGCCCATTTCCCTTCTAATAGTAACATTAATTCCGCATTTTTCAAGTTTTATTTTAAAATTCTCTACAGCCTGATGCGTAGAACGCCTGTAAGAACGCTCCTTAATAGGGTTTACCGGAATTAGATTTACATGACAGTTAATATCATGGATTCTGCTGCTCAGCTCTCTTGCATCTTCGTCACTGTCATTAACACCAGCCACAAGACTGTATTCAAAAGTAATTCTCCTGCCAGTCTCCTGAAAATAATTGCGGCATGCATCCAGGACTTCGTCCATACTGTACCGCTGTGCAATAGGCATAAGTTCCTGTCTTTTTTCATCATTTGGTGCATGCAGAGACAGGGCAAGGGTAATCTGCAGTTTTTCCTTTGCAAGCTCATAAATTTTTGGAACAATTCCGCAGGTCGATACGGTGATATTCCTCTGGCTGATGTTAAGACCATTTTCATCGGAAAGCAGATGTACAAAGCGTACAATATGATCATAATTATCCATAGGTTCGCCAGTTCCCATTACTACTACATTAGATACCCGCTCTCCCGTTATGCTCTGGATCCTGTAAATCTGATCCAGCATTTCCGAAGGAAGAAGGTTTCTTGTCCAGCCTCCAATAGTGGAAGCACAAAAACGGCACCCCATTTTACAGCCTACCTGTGACGAAATACATACGGAATTTCCATGCTTATAACGCATAAGAACACTCTCGATCACATTTCCATCAGAAAGGCGGAACAGATATTTTCTTGTGCCGTCAATGGCAGAAACCTGTTCATCCACCATTTCCAATGCCGCTATGGGATAGTCTTTCAGTTTTTCTTTTAGTTTTCCTGGTATGTTTCCCATCTCATCATAAGAGGTTACCAGATGTTCATGTAACCAGCTGTAGATCTGCTTTGCCCGAAAGGGTTTCTCTCCCAGTTCGGTCATCAGATTTTTCAGTTCGTCTTTCGTCATCGACTTAATGTCTGTCATATTTATATTCCTATTTTCTTCTGAATTTCGCAATAAAGAAACCGTCTGTCTTATGTACTCCCGGGAGCAGCTGCAGATATCCAAGTGCAGTTGTCTCTGAGTGCAGCTCCTCTGGAAGATAAGGATCCAGGCTCTCCAGCTTAAACGGATAATTATTCAAAAACCACATCATGTTCTCTTCGTTTTCTTCTTTTGCAATGGTACAGGTACTGAAGATCAGCTCTCCTCTTGGCTTCACATAGTTTGCTGCGCGATCCAGAATGGTTCTCTGCAGAATCACTATTTCATCCTGTTTCTGTGGCGTAACACGGTATTTGATTTCCGGCTTCTTGCCGATCACTCCATACCCGGAACAAGGTACATCTGCAATTACAACATCTGCAAGCAGTTCTGAATCCTGATCAAAAATAGTAGCATCCTGCACTCTTGCCTGTACATTAATAGAATTGGTACGTTGGATATTTTCCTCGATCAGATTGACTTTATACTGGCTTACATCTCTTGCATCTACCGTTCCATATCCCTCCATCTTGTCTCCCATATGAAGACTCTTTCCACCTGGCGCAGCACACACGTCAATAACGTAATCGCCCTTCTTCGGATCTGCAACCTCCGCAACCAGCATGGAACTTACATCCTGCACGACAATTTTTCCTTTGATAAAAGCATCCAGCGCAAGAATATGGTTAAATTCAGAAATGCTGTATGCATAAGACAGATATGGTGCAGGTGCTACATGAACGCCCTGACTTTCCAGGCTTTTTATAATCTCTTCCTTGGAATTCAGATAAGTCCGGCATCTGATGGTAAGAGGATGTTCCGTAAGAAAATCCGCCAGTATCTTCTCTGTTGTTTCTTCTCCATAGGCTTCCAGCCACCTGGTTACCAGTACCTCTGGCATGGAATACTTTACGGAAAGATATTTCAACAGATCATCTTCTTTTTGAGGGAACCGGACCTGATCCATTTCCCGGGCTATAGTACGAAGAACACCATTTACAAAAGGCTTCAGATTATAAAAACCTTTTCTTTGTGCCAGCTTCACAGCCTCATTGCACACTGCGCTGTCTGGCACACTATCCATGTATTTCAGCTGATATACTGCACTTCTTAAAATTTCCCGGATTGCAGGCTTCATCTTATCAACTGTCACCTTGGAAAAAGAATTGATAATGTAATCAATCTGGATCCGGTATTCCAGCGTTCCTTCACAGACACGGGTGATAAATGCCCGGTCCTGTTTGGGAAGGAACTGATATTTGGAAAGGGCATTCCGAATTGCCACGTGACTGTGCTCGCCCTCTTCGATTTCAAGTAAAATTTCCAGGATCATCTCCCTGGAATTGATTCCGTTAATCATCCCGTCTTCTACCTCCGGAAAGTATGATCAGTCTCAGAAGCTGTAAAATGGAAGAAGCAAGAGCTGCTACATAAGTAAGGGCTGCCGCTGTAAGAACCTTCTTCGCACCTTTGTTTTCCTCGTGGCTTAAAATTCCTGTGCTTTCCAGCATTTTTAAAGCTCTTGAGGAAGCATTGAATTCTACCGGAAGTGTTACAAGCTGAAACAGTACCGCCAGTGAAAACAGCACAATTCCTACAGTTGTAAGTGCCGGTATGGAAAAGATCAGTCCCAGAAGAAAAATCGGCCAGGAAAGGGAAGATCCGATATTTGCCACCGGAACAATAGCTGAACGGATATTCAGCGGTGCATAATTTATATTGTGCTGAATGGCATGACCACACTCATGGGCAGCGACACATACAGCTGCCACAGAAGTTCTTCCATATACGTCCTGTGAAAGTGCCAGCCTCTTTGTTCTCGGATCATAATGATCTGTAAGGCTTCCGGAAATTGGAACAATCGTTACGTCGTAAATTCCGGCTGCATTTAAAATCCTCTGGGCAGTCTGAGCTCCTGTAAGACCTGAATGGCTGCGCACCTGCTGATAACGTGCAAAAGTGCTTTTCATCTTTCCAGATGCAGCCAGTGCCAGCACCATTCCAATGATCAGCAATACATAAGTAGGATCAACATAAAATCCATAAGGATATCCATAT
Source organism: Ruminococcus sp. D54t1_190329_F1 (assembly GCF_015551645.1). Lineage (NCBI taxonomy): Bacteria > Bacillati > Bacillota > Clostridia > Eubacteriales > Oscillospiraceae > Ruminococcus > Ruminococcus sp. D54t1_190329_F1. The sequence continues at coordinate 49,330 of NZ_JADNDC010000001.1, read as the reverse complement.
CCGTACATAAGATCACTCCTTTTTATCTGTGAATCTGCTTCCGGTTTCTATATGACATCCTCGAAGGAATGCATCCGCATCCATTCTCTTTTTTCCTTCTAACTGTACCTGTGAAAGTACCAGAACATCCTCACCGCAAGCCACGTAAATTCCTTTTTTGTCCGTTTTTACTACTGTTCCAGGTTCTGGCTTTTCTGTGCCAGCTTCTTCACTTTTTACTACAAAGCTTTCCCATACCTTCAAAGTTTTTCCATTCCAGAAGGTAAATGCGCTTGGCCACGGGTTTAAACCTCGCACCAGTCTTTCCAGTTCCGCGGCTGATTTCCCAAAATTGATCAATCCCATCTGTTTGGTGATCATACCGGCATATGGAGTAGGGCTTTCCTCCGGCTGTTTCTCGTAAACAGCTGTGCCATCAAAAATGTGAGGCAATGTCTCAACAAGAAGCTTCGCTCCTGCTTCTGCAAGCTTATCAAACAGAGTTCCGCCCGTCTCATCTTTTGCAATCGGCACTACGATCCTTGAGATCATATCTCCTGTATCAAGACCTGTTCCCATTCTCATGATCGTAACACCTGACTCCTTTTCCCCATCAATAACTGCCTGCTGAATAGGAGCTGCACCGCGGTATTTCGGAAGCAGGGATGCATGGATGTTAATACATCCGTATTTCGGAAGCTCCAGAATGCTTTTGGGAATGATCTGTCCAAAGGCAGCTACCACAATAATATCGGGATCCAGTTTCTCAAGAACCTGTAAAAATTCCGGATCGCGTACCTTCACAGGCTGGTAAACCGGGAACCCATGTTTCAATGCCTCTTCCTTTACAGGAGTGGGAAGCATGCTCTTTCCCCTTCCCTTCGGCTTATCCGGCTGGGTCACAACACCTGTCACCTCATAGCCAGCTTCAGCCAGTGCATGAAGGGGATTAACTGCAAAATCCGGCGTTCCCATATAAACAATTTTCATTTATTCCTCTTCCTCCTCATTGTCATAACTTACATGATGTAATTCACCTTCAACCAGACGTGTGTACATTTTTCCGTCAAGATGATCCAGCTCATGACAAAATGCACGGGCAAGGAGTCCTTCTCCTTCATATATCTGCTCATTCATATCCATATCAAGAGCTTTTACCTTCACATAATTTGGGCGGGTAACCTGACCGGACATTCCCGGAACACTTAAACATCCCTCCTCGCCTGTCTGCTCACCGGATGTCATAAGAATTTCCGGATTGATAAGAATAATTGGACCATCTCCAATATCGATCACTACGATTCTCTTTAATATACCCACCTGGGGAGCTGCAAGGCCAACACCGCATGCGTCATACATGGTTTCCAGCATGTCTCCTACCAGATCCTTTGTACGTTTGTCGATTTTCTCTACTGGTCTGCAGATTTTTTCCAAAACGGAATCTCCCTCTGTTCTGATTGTTCTAAGTGCCATCTCTGTGTTATCTCCTTTATCTTTGAATTTGGAAATACCCGTTGTTTCAAAGCCCTGCACCTTAACGCAGCCCTTTATTTCCGGTATTTCGCCTTATGAAAAATCAAATTGTATATTAACTTTTCTGAAGCCGGAATTGATTTCTATATATTCCTCCAGCCTGTCCTTTATTCGGACAAGCAGATCATAATTCTCATGTTTCAGATAAAGTACTCTTCTGTATACATCCTTTACTTTCCCTACAGACGCAGGGGCGGGACCGATCACATGAAGATCTTTTCCCGCATATATTTTTCCTGTAAACAGACCAAGATAGTGCATGGCTGTCTCAAGAAGCTTCTCATCCTCCGAAGAACCAAGCACTGCCATCATATGGGCAGCCGGGGGATAATCCATAAGAAGACGGTATCCCATCTCTTCCTGGTAAAATTCTTCGTAATCCTGCTTTGCAGCTGTCTGTATGCTGTAATGATCCGGACTATAAGTCTGGATCAAGGCATGGCCTTCTTTCCTTCCTCTTCCTGCTCGTCCCACCGCCTGGGTAAGAAGCTGAAAAGTGCGCTCACCACTGCGATAATCATCAGCATTCAGGGATAAATCTGCAGCAAGGATCCCCACAAGAGTAACATCCGGGAAATCATGTCCCTTGACGATCATCTGGGTTCCAATCAAAATATCGGCCTCATGCCTGGAAAAAGCAGACAGAATTTTTTCATAGCTTCCCTTAGCTCTTGTAGTGTCGTAATCCATTCGAAGAACTCTTGCCTCTGGAAATTCTTTTTCTACCACCTGCTGGATCTGCTGGGTTCCCGCTTTAAAACCGCCTATATATGGGGAAGAACAGACTGGACATTTGTCCGGTTTCACAGTTTCATAACCACAATAATGACAGATCAGCTTTCTGCCATTATGCTCACTTAAGGAAACGTCACAGTGAGGACATTTCATTACATGACCGCAGGAACGGCATGAAACAAACCCTGCGTAGCCACGGCGGTTGAGAAACAACATGGCCTGCTCCCCTTTTTTCAGGCACTGGCTCAGGTCTTCTCTCAGTTCCAGACTGAGGGCAAGGCGGTTTCCTTTTTTTAGTTGTTCCCTCATGTCAATAATTGATACCCTGGGAAGAGGTCTTTCTTCAAATCTGGCTTCCAGCTTTACAAGGACATATTCTCCTTCTTTCGCCCTGTAATACGCTTCCATAGATGGAGTTGCAGAACCAAGAATTACTCTTGCGCCTTCCAGCTTTGCTCTGTGGATAGCCGTTTCCCGGGCGTGATACCTTGGACTGTTTTCACTTTTATAAGAAGATTCATGCTCCTCATCAATAATGATCAGCCTCAGCTTTCCAAAAGGAGTAAAAAGTGCTGAACGGGGTCCCACCATAACCTGCAGTTCTCCCTGTTTGGCTCTTTTAAACTGGTCATAACGCTCTCCCAGGGAAAGTCTGGAGTTAATTACCGACACCTTATCACCAAAACGACCATAAAATCGCCGTACAGTCTGATAAGTCAGCGCAATTTCCGGAATCAGCACGATTGCCTGACCGCCTTCCTTTATCACCTTATCGATCAGCTCCATATATACTTCCGTTTTTCCACTGCCGGTAACTCCGTGAAGAAGAACCGGTCTCGGATCCGGGTGTTCCCATTCTGATAAGATCTGATTCACAGCCATTTGCTGGGATATACTTAATACTGCTGGTGCCACATGCGGAATATTCTCTGCATCTGCAACTGCATTTCTATACACTTCATCTGACTCCACAGAAGCAATCCCCTGTTCTTCAAAATATCTCAGGACAGAAGCCGTAGTGCCAAGCTCCTTTGAAGCCCAGGCAGTCTCAATTTTCCCATTTTCATTCTGCAAGAGTGCTTCCAGAAGGCGGATACGTGCTTTAAATCTGGTCATGCTAAGCTCTTCCAGAAGCTTTTCCCCATCTTCTCTGGAAATCAGAAGGGTTATCCACCTTTTTTCCTGGGCTTTCATCTTTTTCTGAATAGGAAGAACTGTTTTCAGAGCCTGGATCATGGTAGAGCCGTAATTTTCTTTCATCCACCCTGCCAGCGCGATCAGCCTGGATTCTGTGGTTTCCTGATCATTTTCAATACCGGCAACAGATTTGAGCTGGATTCCCTTTACTTTAGGCTCACCAGAAATCCCCACTACATATCCCTTGCGCACATGATTTCCTCTTCCAAATGGAATGGAAACCACCATTCCCACCTGTATCTCTTCCTTCAGTTTCTCCGGAACCAGATATTGAAAGCTTTTATCCAGCTTCTCATGGGAAATGTCTACAATAATATCTGCATATGTCATGTTTTACTTTCCAGCAAGAATATCAGCGATCAACACACGCTCATCCATAGGATATTTTTTGCCTTTGATTTCCTGGTAATCTTCATGACCTTTACCAGCCAGCACCACAATATCCCCTGGTTCTCCGTGATGGATGGCATAAGCGATTGCTTCCTTGCGGTCTGGAATCTCCACATATTTACCTTCTGTCTTCGCCATGCCAACCTTGATGTCATCAATAATAGCCTGAGGCTCCTCATCTCGCGGATTATCAGAAGTAATGATGGTCAGATCTGCCAGACGACCGGAAACTTCTCCCATCTCATAACGGCGAAGCCTGGAGCGGTTTCCGCCACAACCAAACAGGCAGACCAGTCTGTGTGGATGATACTCACGCAATGTAGTAAGAAGACTTTCCAAAGCCATTGCATTATGTGCATAATCAATCATCAGAGTAAATTCATCAGATACTTTCACCATCTCAATACGGCCTTTTACTTTTGCTACCTTCAGAGCCTTCAGGATATTTTCCTGGGAAACCTTAAAATGACGGCAGATTGCAATAGCGGTAAGAGAGTTGTAAATACTGAATTTACCTGGGATGTCGATTTCAACAGGGAAATCCATAAGCCCCTTCAGCTGATAGGAAATTCCAAGATAACCTTTTCCGCCAATCAGTCTGGCATCCTCAGCGCGAAGGTCTGCTTCTTTTGAAAAGCCATAGGTTTCCAGAGTACAGGTATGTCCCTCTACAATTCTGTCAAAATGCTCATCATCACGGTTTACAATTCCTACGCGGCACTGCTTGAGAAGCATAGCTTTACAAGACAGATAATGGTCAAAGTCCTTGTGCTCGTTTGGACCAATATGATCTGGTTCAATATTTGTAAAAATTCCAAAATCAAACACAAATCCCTGAGTACGATGCAGCATCAGCCCCTGTGAGGAAACTTCCATAACCACACAATCACAGCCAGCTTCCACCATTTCGTGAAAATACTCCTGAACTACATAGGATTCTGGTGTGGTATTAGAAGCAGGTATTATCTTATTTCCGATAATTGCCTCAATAGTACCGATCAGACCAACCTTGTATCCGGCATTTTCCAGAATGGATTTTACCATATAGGTAGTGGTAGTTTTTCCCTTAGTTCCGGTAATTCCGATTGTTTTCAGCTTCTCTGCCGGATGTCCGAACCAGGCTGCTGAAATAAATGCCATAGCATATCTGGTGTCTGTCACCTGGATAACCGTAACATCCGACGGTGCAGAAACCTCCTCTTCTACTACCAGAACTTTAGCCCCTTTTGCTGTCACATCCGGGATAAATTTATGTCCATCTACAACAGCACCTCTGATACAGATAAACAGAGAGCCGTCTGTTACCTTTCTGGAATCATAAACAACACCAGTGACTTCCTGCTCTGTGCTCCCCTGCACGCAGGTGTATTCTAACTTCTCTAATAAGGATGATAATTTCATAATATATGCCTCCCTATATTGACGTTGCTTTAAAATCACGCCAGAGCTTGTTTGAAAAAGACTTTCTGCAAGATTTGTGTCACAATTTGCGGGAATGATTTTTCAAACACGCTCTAATCTAATGACATCATACAGCAACGCATACTCTTTTATAGAATATCACACACAGAATTTGTTTTCAATCTTTCCTGTTAAAAAACAGTAACCGTTCACCTCACATTATAGTTTCCATTCACGGGTCATCTGTGAGCATTGTCTCCAAACATTCTTCTGGCGGCTACAGCGGAAAAAAGAAACGAAAGCAGAATCAGTACCTGAAACAGCTCTTTGTGGGAAGTATCCCCTGTTTTTGGAGAGGTGGACGCAGCCATTGTGCTGCCATCATTATTCCCACTGCCTATGCCAGTTCCATCTCCATTTCCACCCCCATTTCCGTTTCCGCTTCCATTTCCATCCTTCTCCTTATCTTCCACACGGATGGTTGCCTGATCCCGCACTGCGCTTTCCTCACCAGTCTCGTCAGTAACTACAATAATCTGATTCATCAGATTCTGGTCTTTCAGATCTTTTGGAAGTACAACTTTTGCCTTTAAATTCACACAGCCACCAGGTGCGATTTCCTGGATTTTCGCCTGAGTCCTGCTTTTATTCAGGGTTATACCTCTCTGTTCCTGAAAAGTAGCTGTTACTCCGGCAAGCCCGAAACGTTCTGTAGTAACTACGGAATGCAGAGTCACCTCCCCGGTATTGTGAATACTGATCTGATAAGTCACAGTCTCCCCAGGGCTGGCGTTGTCGCAGTCAGCTGTTTTCTTTACCGTAAAAGAGGCTTTTCCCTGCTGTAATGTTAACTGTTTTTCTGCTGCTTTCTCCAACGAAACCGGATTTTCTGTTTTTGCAAAAAGCTCCAGCTCCAGATTACTTTTCTGATCCATGTCCGGATCTATATAAAAAGACAGGATTCGTGTTTCCCCTGCGGAAAGGCTTTCCAGCACTGCACCACTTTCCGAAACTTCAAGGCCAGGCTCCTTTTCCCACACAGGTACCAGTTCCTGTTCTTTTACTTTGGCCTGAAGGGAAATTTTATAAAAAGGTACCTGACCATTATTTGTCAGATTCACTGCCATATGAATGCGTTTTCCAGTATAAAGCGCCTTTTCCTTGGCTTCCATCTCCACTGAAAAATCCATGTGTGCAGCTGGTATCTCCAAACTCTTAGATAAGGCTTTACACAAAATGTTTTTTTCATTTTCCACTTTTTTTACAATGTAAACTCCGCCTCCATTTTCTTCTCCGCTTATAGCACCATTTGCATGCAAAATATCCTGACAGGTAGGAACTGTATGTTTTTCTGCTGGAAAACGATATTCATCCCGCAAGGTAACCGGAATTTTCAGCTGTTTGCCCTGTTCTCCCGAATTTATTTTCCAGCGGAATCCGGTTATACTGCTGGATCTTCCGTCAGCAGTCTCGATAGGAAGCTCCTCTTTCAGGCAGCCTTCAGGTGCCATAAACGAAGCATCTGGCTGAAAATATTCAGAAAGCCAGACTACCAGTTCGTAAGATGTTGGATGAGATATTGTTTCATCCGAAAAATCATATTGATCATTTTCCAGGCTCCCGTCCTGATTTCCACTGCTGAATAAATTTTCATCGCCACTTTCATATTCCTGGTTTTCATTTTCCCACGTAAGTGACGCCAGCCCATCTGCCTTTACAGAAATCACCGCCTGAAATTTCTGTAAATCTGTCCATGCCGCATCTTGGACAACAGATAACCCGCCTTCCATTTCTGCTCCATATGCCACTGCCGGCTGCGCCGTGCATCCAACCAGCATCCCAGCTTCTGCAAGCAGACTTACTCCCACTGCCAGTATCTTTTTCCATATTCTGTTTTTCATTATAACTTCTCCTTTTCTACCCCTATTTTTCACTAATCTCTGTTATTAAACTACTATTTTACAAAACGGACTTGCCGCCTACTGGCGACATCACCATATAAATGAGTCACTGACAGCACATGGGAATCACACCTTTCTCACTTAAACAGATCCTATTCACAGCATTCCGAAGCAAATTTGCCTTGCCATTGTATGCATCCATTTTCAAAAAAGCGTATAAAACGCCCAGGTTAACAGGTTTCCTTCAAAAAACGGGTTATCTTGCGCCGAACCGGCGCGGTAGAAATTCTTTTCTGCAGAATGCAGAAACAAGATAGGTTTACTTTACCACACTTGGTCTTTAAATGCAATAAAGGGTCGGATTTTATTTTCATTTCATATTTTTTCGATTTCTTTTAGATTTGAGACACATTTTCCTCACAAATTGCCGATATAATGAATTTCGGATAGATGAAAAACCACTCTCTATCTCCCCCCTCAAAAATATAGGAAATGAGCCATCTGCCTGATGCGGATGGCTTTTCCTGTTTCAAGGACTTTTCTATTGCAATTCCCACCCTTAGCTTTTATAATGGAAGATATTACACAAGGATGTCCGGAGAAATCATTCATGTTGCTGTGAATACTTTCACAGTAATCCACTTAACTCTGATATCCGCATTATATTCTTGACAGAAACGAGGTATCTCCTATGAGTGAAAAAATCGTAGTAGTTGCATTAGGTCACAGAGCTCTCGGCACCACACTTCCAGAGCAGAAAGTAGCCACCAAAGCCGCAGCAAAAGCAATCGCAGATCTTGTTGAAGAGGGTGCCAAGGTGGTAATCTCCCACAGCAATGGCCCACAGATTGGCATGATCCACACTGCAATGAATGAATTTGGAAAGACACACCCGGATTATACATTCGCTCCTATGTCAGTCTGCTCCGCAATGAGCCAGGGCTACATTGGATATGACCTTCAGAATGCGATCCGCTCTGAATTTATCAGCCGCGGAATTTACAAACCTGTTGCTACCATTCTTACCCAGACTGTTATTGATCCATATGACGACGCTTTTGCAGATCCGGAGAAAATTATCGGACGTGTTCTCACTGAGGAAGAAGCTGAAGCAGAGGAAGAAAAAGGAAACTTTGTCACCAGACTTGCTGATGGCGGATACAGACGAATCGTAGCAGCTCCGAAGCCACAGAGAATCGTAGAGCTTGAGACTATACGAGCACTTCTCAATGCAGACCAGGTTGTTATCGCAGCCGGCGGCGGTGGAATTCCAGTGCTTGAGCAGGGCATCAACCTTCACGGTGCCAGTGCCATCATTGAGAAAGATCTTGCCGCAGGACTTCTTGCAGAAGAATTAAATGCCGATACTCTTCTGATTCTCACAAGTGTAGAGAACGTAAGTCTGAACCACGGTCAGGTAAATGAGCAGAAGCTTGGCAGCATCACTGTAGCGGACGCTAAGAAATACATTGAAGAGAACCAGTTTGCTTCCGGTTCCATGCTTCCCAAAATCGAAGCAGGTATTTCCTTTATCGAGAAAGGGGAAGGCCGGAGCACTGTGATTACTGATATAGCTCATGCCAAAGAGGGCTATGAAGGAAAAACAGGAACTACCATCCGCTAGAGCCTGTTTGCAAAAGGCTTTCCACAATATGTGCGTCACAATTTGTGGGAGATTTCACCCGGATAAGGGCGCTGTAGCGGGCTGCGGCAACCGAATTCGGGTGAAATTTCCCGCAAAGTGGGGCGTGCATATTGCGGGAATGATTTTTCAAACACGCTCTAAACATACAAAAAGAAACCTCCGACGAAATAAGTACTCATCTGACGAGGTTCCTTTTTTTACTATTTTTTACTATTATTTCCCCAATCTTAACGAGCAGTAAGCATCAATGCGGAATCTTCTGACTCTGTATTTATGATTCCGATCAGATCTCCCTCTTTCAGGGTAATCTTACGCTCCACGCCATCTGTCACTGTCATGCTTCCGTTTTCACCCTCTTCTCCCATGATCATAAAACTTACAAAACCATTTGAACAGGAAGCAATGTAATATCCTGGGACAATGCCTCCATCCACATTTTCTCCAACCTCCAGCACATCTCCTGCCATCAGTTTATAAGAGGCTGAATCAGCCCCAGAACTGAACATATCTCCAAATTCTTCTTCAAGTATCGGAGCAAGGCTGTCCTTCAGGGAATCCCGGATTTCCGGTAAGCTTGCGCAGATGATCACCAGGACCATGAGCCATCCAAGAAGGGATCCTTTTTTCTTTTTTACCGGTTTCTGGGTGTAAACACTGCTTTTTTTAGCTGTAGTGCTGTAAGTTCCAGCTGTACTTTGTCTGCTCTTGGAATTATAATTCCCAGCAGGGACAGAGACCTTATTTCCATTCTTAGCAGCGCCAGTGCTGCCTCCATATGTACTTCCTGCTTTCACACTTCCCTTATTATAAAAATTCCCTGTGCCTGCACCAGCCAGTGACTTAGAACTTCCAGTTCCCGTTTTCTGATCATATTTATTTCCGGCTCCTGCCACGCCTGTTCCAGTCCCGGTCTTATATGCAGCACTTCCAGCCTTCTTATCTCCCAGCGGGATTTCCTCCTGGCGCATGATTGCCCGCGCCCGGCTGGTAGCATGACGGTAATGGTCACTTCTGTTCTCATTCAGATGATACAAAGTCTCATCATTTCTATAAGGCATTCCACACAGCTTACATCTGCCATTTACAACAGGCCCGTCGCAGACCTGGCACCTCTTTTTCTCCATAGACATCCTCCCGGTTCTCTGGTTATTCTGTTTCACTGCAACCTGTAATTCCTGTTTTTGCTCCAACAGGGAAAAATCATCACATTCTTTGTCTTTTATTGTATCTTTTTTGCATATTTCTTGCAAGGTCTAAATTGCCAAGCGGGAAAATACCTGTTATAATAAACCAAGATTGTTCCTGTTCACGGTCTGACTAGAAATTATCGTGAACAGAAAACAGAGATTAACACAATCAACAAGGAGGATTCCCATGGAACAATTAAAAATTCCTATGGGCTATCATGCAGACCTTAATCTTCATGATACTCAGGTAGCAATTAAAACTGTGAAAGATTTTTTCCAGCAGACACTTGCACAGAAGCTGAACCTTCTGCGTGTCTCCGCACCTATATTTGTAGATCCAAGTTCCGGCCTCAATGATAACCTGAACGGCGTGGAGCGTCCGGTAAGCTTTGACATCAAAGGCATGGACTGCAACGCTGAAATCGTACATTCTCTTGCAAAATGGAAGCGTTATGCACTGAAGAAATATGGTTTCTCTGTAGGTGAGGGCTTATACACCGATATGGTTGCCATCCGCCGTGATGAGGATGTTGACAACATCCATTCCATCTATGTAGACCAGTGGGACTGGGAGAAGATCATCACCAAAGAAGAGAGAAATGTAGAAACTCTCATTAACACTGTCCGTACTATCTACAGCGTACTCCGCAAGACAGAGAAATACATGGCAGTACAGTATGACTACATAGAAGAAATTCTTCCAAGAGAGATTGCATTTGTCTCCACAGAAGAGCTTGTAGACATGTATCCGGATCTTACCCCTAAGGAAAGAGAATACAAGATCGTCAAAGAAAAAGGCGCTGTTTTCCTTATGCAGGTAGGTAAGAAACTGACAAATGGCGAGCGCCACGACGGACGTGCTCCAGACTATGATGACTGGGAATTAAACGGCGATATTCTGGTATACTATCCTGTACTGGACATTGCCCTTGAACTTTCTTCCATGGGTATCCGTGTAGACGAGACAGCACTTGACAAACAGCTTACAGAAGCCGGCTGTGACGACCGCAGAGAGCTCCCGTTCCAGAAGGCCATTCTGAATAAAGAACTTCCATACACAATCGGCGGCGGTATCGGTCAGTCCCGTATCTGTATGTTCTTCCTGCGCAAGGCTCATATTGGAGAAGTACATGTTTCCCTGTGGCCTAAGGAAATGCAGGAAGAAGCTGCTAAAGGCGGTATTCCACTTCTGTAAAATAGAATCGAGGGATCAAATTGAATATACTTTTTTTCTTAACACCGAAAAGTGATATTGCCTACATTTTCGAGAATGAAACTTTGAGGCAGACTCTTGAGAAAATGGAGCACCGGAAATTTTCCTGTATTCCTATTCTGAATCCAGATGGAAAATACGTAGGTACTATTTCTGAGGGTGACCTTCTCTGGGGAATGAAAAATCTGAACATCACGGATATGAAAACAGCCGAGGAAGTACCGGTTATGGCTATCTCCAGAAGAGCCACCTACAAACCAGTACACGTTGACTGCGACATGGAGGATCTCCTGGACCGCGCAATCAACCAGAACTTTGTGCCGGTTATAGATGATCAGGATCACTTTATCGGAATTGTCACAAGGAAAGAAATCATCAAATATTGTTATAAAGAAATGAAGAAAAACGCATAGGATTTTAAATCACCGCATTTTTTCACACAAAAAAAGACAACCTCTGTCCCATTTAAACCAATGGAAAAGGTTGTCTTTTTTCTTTTTACAGAACCTTAGACAAAAATTCCTTCAATCGCGGATTCTGCGGATTTTCAAAAAACTCCTTCGGCGCATTCTGTTCCTGAATTTTGCCGTCATCAATAAATAAAACTCTTGTTGCAACCTCTCTTGCAAATCCCATCTCGTGAGTAACTACAACCATAGTCATGCCGCTCTTTGCAAGCTCTTTCATCAGCTCCAGAACCTCTCCAACCATCTCCGGATCCAGTGCAGAAGTAGGTTCGTCAAAAAGCATAACATCCGGATTCATGGCAAGGGATCTTGCAATGGCAATACGCTGCTTCTGACCACCGGAAAGCATATCCGGATAAGCATTTGCCTTATCTGGAAGTCCCACACGGGCAAGAAGCTCGTCCGCACGTCTGGAAGCCTCTTCCTTTGTCATCAGTTTCAGTGCAACCGGTGCCATCATAATATTCTGCTTTACCGTCTTGTGTGGAAACAGATTAAACTGCTGGAAAACCATTCCGATCTTCTGACGATGTCGATTTATGTCAACCTTAGGATCTGTGATATCTGTTCCTTCAAACAGGATTTTACCTCCTGTAGGCTCCTCCAGAAGGTTGAGAGAACGAAGGAAAGTGGATTTACCAGAGCCAGATGGTCCGATAATGGCAACAACCTCGCCCTGACAAATATCTGTGGAAATTCCATCCAGAACCTGATTGGATCCAAACGCTTTTTTCAGATCCTGTACCTGGATCAAAACTTTACTCTTATCAACGCTCACTGGTTCTCAGTCTCCTCTCCAGTTTATTCATAAAGAAGGTCAGTACCATGACCACGATCAGATAAATTGCAGCTGCTGCCAGAAGAGGCATAAAAGCATTGTAGGTACGGCTCTGGATCAGCATTGCACCCTTGGTCAGGTCCATCATTCCGATGTAACCGATAATAGAAGTTTCCTTAATCAGCACGATAAACTCATTTACCAGTGCAGGAAGCACATTCTTAAACGCCTGTGGAATGATAATAAGACGCATGGTCTGGGTAAAATTAAGTCCCAGGCTACGTCCTGCCTCTGTCTGTCCCTGGTCAATTGACATGATTCCGGAACGGACGATCTCCGCTACGTAGGCACCTGAGTTGATACCAAATGCCAGACTTCCTACCAGAATCTCATTGACGCTTACAGAACCAAAAACTACAAAGTTCATGATCAGAAGCTGGATCACAGTAGGTGTTCCACGGATCACAGTCAGATAAACTCTGCAGATGGAGTTGGCAATTTTAAAATTCCCGGATTTATCGTGGGAAGAACGGATAATTGCCACCAGAAAACCGATACAGATACCGATCAACAGGGCGAAAACTGTGATGATCATGGTATTTTTCAAACCATCCAGCAGCCAGGTGTATCTGTCATCTTTTATAAAATTGATATAAAAATCGTGTCCAAATTTTTCAAACATATTATTTCCCTTTTTATTTGCTTATCTAATGGTGCAGTGCCTGCTTCTCTTTCGGCACCATTCCATATAGGAAAAGCTGCCAGAACTGTATGCTGGCTGTTTTCATTCTTTCAGTCAGTAACATTAGTATGAGTCACCTTGATCTGCATGTATCCAAAGCTTATACATTCCAAGCTTTTCCCAAACAGCATTCATCTAGGTGACTCACACTTCTCTGACAGCTTATGCTGTATTATTTCTATCAGTCAGCTTTTACAATGATAACCTGGCTTGCATTTGCATAGGTGTCTGTGAAATCAACGCTCTCCAGACGATCCTCTGTAACGGTCATTCCGGCAGCACCGAAATCAGCTTTTCCAGACTGTACTGCGGCAAGGATTGCATCAAACTCCATATCGTCGATCTCAAGCTCATATCCAAGCTTATCACAGATTGCCTGTGCAATATCAGCGTCGATACCAACAACCTCATCACCTTCACGATACTCATATGGCTCGAGCTCAGCGTTTGTTGCCATTACAAGAGTTCCGTTGGAACGGTCTACATCTTCCGGAGACTCATATGGTGTCTCGCCAATGTTATCACCGATGTAGTTGTTCATAATATCATCAACAGTTCCGTCCTCTTTCAGTTCTTTTAATGCGCCGTTGATCTTGTCAAGAAGCTCATCATTGCCTTTCTTCAGGCAGATTGCATACTCTTCTTCAACGAATGGCTCGTCCAGGATCTTCAGTCCGTCTGCATTCTCAACGAATTTCTGAGCCGGCTGTGAGTCGATGATCACACAGTCGATCTGACCTGCCATAAGTGCCTGGATTGCTTCGCTTCCTTTGCTGTAACGCTTAACAGTTGCTCCGTCAGCCTCATATTCACTAGCTTCAATATCACCGGTTGTACCAAGCTGTACACCGATTGTTGCATTCTTAAGATCATCCTTTGACTCAACAGTTGCAGCAGATACGCCAGCAGTCATGGAAACTGCCATTACTGTGCCAAGTGCAAGAGCTACCAATTTTTTCATATTCTTTTCCTCCTCTTAATCTCATATACAGAACCAGTTCCTTATATCTTCATCCACATAGTAAGCTGTTGCTATTTATTTCTTCCACAACAACCGACTTCACAAGATGGGGACATAATTATTCATGCTTTCTGCATATTCATTCATCTATCTTTTCCTCATTTTATCAGCTTTTGGGAAAAATGCAAGAGTTTCCATAAATTTCCCCAACTTCTTTGTCATTATTTGGAAAAATTCACTTTTTGATAACAGATCTGTGTTATGATATGATTTGTGTGGAGTAATTAAATAATTGAATGACCAAGGCGTTAACCGCCCAAACAGGAGGTATTTATTATGAAATTTACAAAAATGCATGGTATCGGCAACGATTATGTATATGTGAACTGTTTTAAAGAAACTGTGAAAGATCCATCAGCAGTTGCCAAATTTGTGAGTGACAGACATTTTGGAATTGGCTCAGACGGACTGATTCTGATTAAGCCGTCTGACATTGCAGACTGTGAGATGGATATGTACAACCTGGATGGTTCCCAGGGTGCTATGTGCGGCAATGGCATCCGCTGTGTAGCCAAGTATGCTTACGATTACGGCATTGTAAACAAGACCAGTATCAGCGTAGCGACCAAAAGCGGCGTGAAATATCTGGATCTTTCTATCCGTGACGGAAAAGTCAGTATGGTAAAGGTCAATATGGGCGCTCCTATTCTTCAGGCTTCTCTGATTCCAGTTGTATCTGAGTCTGAGCAGGTCGTAAATGCCCCTATTGAAGTAGACGGACAGATTTATCACTTTACAGCTGTTTCCATGGGAAATCCTCACGCCATCGTATACATGGATGACGTAGACGGACTGGAAATCGAAAAGATCGGTCCATCTTTTGAAAACCATATAAATTTCCCGGACCGCGTCAATACCGAATTCGTAAAAGTCATCGACCGACACACTGTCCAGATGAGAGTCTGGGAGCGCGGTTCCGGTGAGACTCTGGCTTGTGGAACAGGTGCCTGCGCAGTTGCAGTTGCTTCTATTTTGAACGGGCTGGTTGACCGTGATCAGCCGGTTACCGTGAAGCTTCTTGGTGGCGATCTTAATATTTTCTGGGACGAAAATGACGATCAGGTTTATATGACTGGTCCGGCGACTACTGTATTTGATGGGGAAATTGATCTGGGATTTCTTGGAGAATGACTCAATAAAAAGGCCCTTGCGGACCGTAGGCATTTTGTAATGCTTACACCGCAAAGGCCATTATTCTTTCTACAATAAATACTGCACCACAGGCAAGAAGCGCCACAGTCAGCAGACTCTTCTCTTTGTACGCTGCAATCAGCGCCACTACAAATCCCACTACAGCTGAAATTACACTTGCCGTTGCCGACAAAATCGCCGGAAACGTCATAGCTGCCAGACAGGCATAGGGCACATAAAACAGAAATGATTTTATAAAAGGATTGGTAATCTCCTTCTTCGCCAGTGCCAATGGCAGCATACGGATCAAATATGTAACGCCAGCCATAACCAGGATATAAATATAAACATTAGGCTTCATGAGCTTCCTCCTTGGCATTTTCTTCATCAACCGGGCAAAGCCATGCTGCCAGTCCGGCTACCAGAATTGTAGTAATAATAATCACAAATCCGGATGAGACTTTCGATAATACAGGAACCCAGGCAAATAATGCGCTCACTGCCATTGCTCCAAGAACAACCAGAAGCACTGCTTTGTTTTTCTTGGATGGCGGAATAATGACAGCCAAAAACATTCCATAAATGGCAACTCCAAGTGCACTCATAATAAAATCAGGAAGAATACTTCCTGAAATAGCTCCAAGCAGGGTTCCAATGGTCCATCCCGGGATTGCTACACTCATTACACCATAATTATAAAACGCACTGACTTTCCCCGGTTTACTGGCACTGACTCCGAATATCTCATCTGTTACGCCAAATGCAACTCCGTAACGATGCCCCCAAGTTTCATCACGTCTTAGCTTCTGTGAAAGGGAAAACGACATCAGACAGTATCTCAGATTGATAATCAGCTGAGTAAGTGCCATTTCCCATAAGGAACCTCCTGCTATGATAATATCAAGACCTGCAAATTGTCCCGCTGACGTAAGATTCGTCAAAGAAATCAAGACCGCCTGCCAGATAGACAGTCCGCCCTGCACCGCCATCATACCAAACGTAAAGGAAACAGCCAGATACCCCAGGGCAATGGGGATTCCATCTGTAATTCCTTGTTTAAAGCTCTCTTTTTTCATGAGAGATTTCCTCCGGTTTCTTCTGTAGTCACGCAAAGAGCCTGGGAAACAGTTTTGGCCTCCCAGGCTCTCTCATTGTAGCACTTTACACTAATAAATTCAACTATTATCCCTTGTATTCTCACTTTCTCTCTACAATCTTGTAATAAAC
Organism: Ruminococcus sp. D54t1_190329_F1; assembly: GCF_015551645.1. Lineage (NCBI taxonomy): Bacteria > Bacillati > Bacillota > Clostridia > Eubacteriales > Oscillospiraceae > Ruminococcus > Ruminococcus sp. D54t1_190329_F1. Next base: position 32,783 of record NZ_JADNDC010000001.1, on the reverse strand, counting down.
CTTCGCTGTCAGCCCATAAATCACGCCATAAACCAAAGCAAACACCAATAATGTCACCACCGTGCATCTGGCAAACAAACCGCTGTTTGTCATGCTAAACAGCGCCAGCAGTCTCTTTACCATAGGAAATGCCATAGCAATATGCAGTGCTGCCATTCCAAGAGGAAGGAAAAATACCATAAGGATCTGTCTGTGAATGGAAGATTTCACCTCTTTATGAGTCATGCCCACCTTCTGCATGATCTCGAACCGTTCCTTATCCTCATAGCCCTCTGAAACCTGCTTGTAGTAAATGATCATGGCCGCCCCCATCAGGAACAGCAGTCCAAGGAAAATTCCAAGGAACAAAATTCCACCGAACATACTGTAAAAACTGTTATACAGATCCTGTTTTATAGTATTGTAGTTCATTCCCACTTCTATAGTTCCAGCTGCTTTTTCGGAATCCAGAAGCTCCGTTGCAAGATCGCTTACTTTGGTGGCAGATGCATATTTTTCTTCTTCACTTCCAGACAGATACACATCCGTTTCCAGTTCCATCAGAGACATTGCACTTTGATAAACTTTCTCCTGCTGCAAAAACAAAGCAAAAAAGTCTTCGTCATTTACAACCAGCTTCAAAGAATCCATAGAAGAAAAATTATCTCCCACATACTGGTAATTTTTCAGCCATTCTTTCACCTGGTAAACCTTGTTATGAATCTCCAGAGTCTCACCGTCTGTTTTTCCATTGTGGTAAGCAAGAACTTCACCTGGCGCAAGGGAAATCTCTTCTCCCGTAACCCTGGCATACTCTTCCTGTGGAACCACGGTAAGGGTTTCCAATGAGGCTGGCATTGCCATAAGGGAACTCCCATCAACATTTGCAAATTTCCAGCTCCCATCTTCGCTTCCCACAAGCGTAGATGAAAAAGCAATTTCGGTGTTAATTTTCTCATAAGAAACCTGGTTTTCAATTTTTCCCAGTAATTTCTCTCTCATTTTTTCCAGATCTTCATAAGAATTTCCCCGGTACAGCACATTCACATCCGCCGGACAGCGTTTGTTCATAATATCATCCAGTCCGGAATTCAGGCACACCGTAGAAGAGATCATCAGAAGTACGCCTGTGCTCAGAATGCAGATACTTGCAAGTCCAACTGCATTTTGTTTCATGCGGTACAGCATACCGGAAACAGCAGTAAAATTCTTGGTTTTATAATAAAATTTCTTATTCCAGCGCAGAACTTTGAGCACCACAATGCTTCCTGCTGTAAAAAGAAGATACGTTCCTGCCATTACCAGAACCACTGCCACAAAGAACAGCGCCAGCGCCGAAAGAGGTGACTCTGTGGTAATGGCAATATAATATCCGATAAACAGACAGATAAAACCAGCAACCGCCATCAGCCATTTTGCTTTTGGTTCCTTTTCCCCTGCATTTTGTGCCTGAAGAAGCTGAATCGGGTTTGTTTTGTAAACCTTCCTGATATTTACCAGAAGGATCAAAACAAAAATAGCTCCAAACACTTCCAGGCATATTCTGATTGCCGGAACGCTGACTTCGAACCCAAAGGACGCCGGAACCTTGATCAGTTTCAAGAGCAGCAGAAGCGCCAGCTTGCTTCCCAGAATTCCCACAAAGATTCCGCCAACAAAACTGATCAAGGCACTAAACAGATTCTCCAGCATCATAACCCTGCTGATATGCTTCTTTTCCAAACCGAGAATGTTGTAAAGTCCCAGTTCCTTTTGTCTTCTTTTCATGAGGAAACTGTTGCTGTACAACAGGAAAATAAAGGAGAAAATAACAATAACGCCAACTCCCATAGTCGTGATCATCAACACGTCACCACTGTGACGGATCGTTTTCATTCCTGCATTATGATTGATAAAAAGCATCATATACAGCATTGCCACATTGAACAGACACGCCAGAATATAGGGCACATAGATCTGTTTGTTTTTTCGGATGTTTACAACTGCCAGCCTGGCAAAAAATCCCTTACGCATGATACTCACCGCCCGTCATCAAAATGGTTAAGGTATCGGAAATCATCTGATACATCTCCTCTTTTGTTTTCTCGCCGCGATAGATCTGGTGGAAAACTTCACCATCTTTTATGAACAGAACCCTGGATGCCCGGCTAGCTGCCTGGGCGCTGTGAGTAACCATGAGAATGGTCTGTCCCTGTCTGTTTATCTCTCCGAAAACGTCCAGAAGAGCATTTGCAGCCTTGGAATCGAGAGCCCCTGTGGGTTCATCCGCAAGGACCAGGCGCGGCTGTGTAATCAGAGCCCTGGCAACTGCACATCTTTGTTTCTGTCCTCCAGAGACCTCATAAGGATATTTTTCCAGCAGTTCATAAATATGAAGAGCCTGTGCAATAGGGCGGATTTTCTGCCCCATTTCCCGGTAATCTTCACCAGCCAGCACCAGCGGCAGATAAATATTATCCCTCAGGCTGAAGGTATCAAGAAGATTAAAATCCTGGAACACAAAGCCCAGATTTTTTCTTCGAAATGTAGAAATCTCCTTATCAGAAAGGTGTCCCAGGCTTTTTCCATCCAGAAGTACGTCTCCGGAAGTAGGTTTATCCAGTGTTGCAAGAATATTCAGAAGTGTAGTTTTTCCGGAACCGCTTTCTCCCATAATTGCAACAAATTCACCTTTTTCCACAGAAAAATTCACATTGTTCAATGCCTGCACCTTATTTCCGCCAAAACGAGTGGTATATATTTTTTTCAGATTTGTAACTTCAAGTAATGACATTTTTTACTCCTCTCCTTTATCAATGAGCTTTTTCATACGCTTCCTTGCAAAAAACAGTATACTTAAAAAAGTCACTTGCTGCCATCGAATCAGATTACAAAATGCAGGCAGAATCTTACAATGTTGTAAGGTTGTCACATAAAGTTTGCAAGAAAAAAATTTCATCTGGCAAAACTCTTTATGATATAGAAGATTTGGTCAGTATTTTTTGCAATATAAAAAGGCCGCTGACATATACGACCTTTTTTATATTATAATCCCCTATTGGGCATATATCTTCTCTGGCGTCATTCCGGCAGCCAATGTAAGATAATACACCGCGTCCGCCGCCACACACACTACGTTTTCCTCATGCATAAACTCCGTGATTTCCGAATCAAAAAGCATGTTTGCCTGTGCTTCAAATTCCTCATCCTTATCCCAGAACAAAACTGCAATATTCAAAAAAGGAAATACCGGAAGCACATACCCCACATCTCCCTGAGGAAGCAAAGTTCCCCCAAGAGCCTCACAGGCTTTTCTTAATTCTTCTGTTTTCCCGGCGAAAAGCTCCTGCAGCCTAAAAATAATCGTCCTTCTGTAAGCAGCCTCAAAAGGATACACTCTCTTCACCTGGCGAAAAGCCACCAGATTGCCCGATGCCACAGGATGAGCTGCTGAATAGTAAAACGTATTATAAATATTCATCACCGTATCAAATCCAGGGCTTTTCCCATCTTCTGTAATGAATCCGTTTTTTCGGTCAATTCGAAATCTTTTTGAAAAGTAGATGATATAAAGAAACTCCTCATCAGCTTCCAGCTGAAATTTGCGAATCAGTTCCTCCTGATCCATTTCCAGGAATTTCAATCTCCAGTTCTCGATTACCTGGTCATAATTAGACTGCCTGTTTTCTGGCATAATACATTCTCCTCTTATCCGCTATTTACCTTTAGCTATGCCATATAACTTGAAAGCTTCCTGTTTCAAGTATTTTTACCAGCTGCTCCACTTCATCGGAGTTCCAGTTTTGCGCAGTCTGTGCTTCCCCTGTGAATTTCACGCAGGTTCCGCAGGAAGAGCTTAAATTCCTTGGCACCGGCATGATCGTAGCTGGATATCCCTCTTTCTCACATTTTTTCTTGAAAGACATAGCTCCAAAATGGGAAAAAAATGTGGCTATGTAATCTCCCATTATTTCTCAAGAGTGAGGACAAAGTCTTCCCCATCCTCTTTTACAGACACCTTATATCCCTGATGCAGGGCGAAACGGGATACGTTTTCTTTGGCTGTTACGTTATCTACCATTACCGTATATGCCTTCTCACCGGATACCAGCGCATTCTTAGTACGGATCACAGGTTCCGGGCAGGAAAGACCTCTTGCATCTATTGTTTTCATACACTTAATCTCCTTAGATTTTTCATTATTTCAACTAAACGGAATTGTCTGTTTACACAGATATACTATAAATGAGCATCCTTAATCAACTTCACGCTTCATTCTTACGCATGGAATTTACTGTCGCAATCACGATCAGAACCACAAAACCGATCACAACAGCGATCTTGCCATTTGCAGTCGGGCCTTCTCCAGAAGATGCCAGTCCGAAATTATGTGCTACAGCTGCACCAGCCATCAGACCAAATACTGTGATGGCGGAGTCTGTGTTTCCTTCACCAGCCAGAACCAGCTGACGAAGCGGGCAGCCTCCAAGAAGGACACAGCCAAATCCTGCAAGCGCCATTCCAAGTGCATTCCAAAGACCATCTGTATGTGCGACAGGTTGTCCTGCAAATCCTGGATTAAAATATCCCAGGATCATGTTTCCGATCAACGCACTTACCAGAATTGCAATAAATCCAAGAAGCAGCTTCCACTCTCCAAACAGTACCACGTCACGGATTCCTCCAACCATACACAGGCGGGTTCTCTGTGCAAGTGCACCTACCAGAAGCCCTGCGATCAGGGAGATTGCAATTGCAGCATGCTTTGCTCCAGGACCACCGTCAGCTTCTGTGAAGTGGATGAATGCAGGTGCTGCAATAAGAAGCAGAAGAATTCCGATTTCCACTACTGGGAAAATGCCGCCTTCAACCGGCTGCATTTTATAGGAACGTTTCAGAGTATAGCCTTTTTTCAGGAAAAATACTCCGGCAAGGATTCCAGCAATAAATCCGATCAAACCAAAGATGGCGTTGAAATCGCCGCCAGCCAGACGAAGGATCATGCGGAATGGGCAGCCAAGGAACATCAGGCAGCCGATCATAACGAACATTCCGATCACAAAACGGGTAACAGGTGCGGAGCCGCCTCTTGGCTTAAATTCTTTGGTTGCAAGAGCAAGAATGCAGGAGCCAAGTACCAGTCCTACAATTTCCGGGCGGATGTACTGAACCGCAGCTGCACTGTGGAATCCCAGTGCTCCTGAAGTATCACGCAGGAAGCAGGCAATGCAGAAGCCCATATTTGCAGGGTTTCCGAAATATACCAGAGCCACTGCAATGATTCCGATGATGACACCGGCTCCGATGATTATGGGTGTTTCTTTCTTTGACAATGTTTCTTTCATACTCTTTCCTCCTTAGATAACTGTCAAATCTTTCCTCTATTTTAGCATTTTTTGTAAGAAAACTCTAATTGATTATGTGGGATTATTTTAAGTATTTATAGATATTGTCGATAAATCGTGGTATTATAGATATATTAAATAACCATTTTCCAAGCGAAAGGATATAATCATGAACCGAATTTACCTCGACCAGGCCAGCACCTCTTTTCCAAAGGCTCCAGGTGTGGCACAAGCTATGATGGATTACCTGACTATGAACGGAGTTAACGTGAACCGCGGCTGCTACTCCAGTGCTTACTCAGCAGAAGAAGTTATTTATGAGACACGCCAGCTGCTGGCAGAACTTTTCCACTTTTCCAAATGCAAAAATGTAATTTTTACACCGAATGTCACCACCAGTCTCAATTTTATTTTAAAAGGATTCTTAAAACCAGGAGACCATATTCTGGTATCCGCCATGGAGCACAATGCAGTTATGAGACCTGTAGTACAGCTGGCTTCCTTAGGGATTTCCTTTGACCGGATTCCTTGCAGAACGGACGGCTCTATGATTCTGGAAAAAGTAGAAGAACTGATCCGCCCTGAGACGAAAGCTATTGTCACTTTACATGCTTCCAATGTATGCGGAACCAGGATGCCCCTTGATGCCCTTGGGGAAATCTGTCAGAGGCACCAGCTTTATTTTGTTGTGGATTCTGCACAGACGGCTGGGATCGTACCAATTAATATGGACAAAATGCATATTGACGCGTTAGCTTTTACCGGACATAAAGGACTTCGGGGACCACAAGGGACAGGTGGTTTCCTGGTTTCCCAGGAATTGGCAGAACAAATGGAACCACTGATTTCCGGCGGTACCGGAAGTGTATCTCATACGGAAGAAATTCCGGATTTTATGCCGGATCGCTTTGAATCCGGGACACCTAATCTGCCTGGAATTTATGGACTGCATGAAGCACTTTTGTTCTTGAAAACGCATTCTTTGCAGGCGATAAATGAAAAAGAATTGTCTCTCACTGGTTATTTTCTGGAACAGCTGCAGGCACTGGACGATACTGGCAGACATATCCGTATTATTGGAAAAAAAGATCTCACTGACCGAAATGCAGTTGTTTCGATCCAGACACCAGAAATCGACATGTCACAGGTGGCGTGGCAGCTGGACAATGAGTATGGTGTTATGACCAGAGTCGGACTCCACTGCGCTCCAAACGCCCACAAGACGCTTGGTACTTATCCTGCCGGAACTATCCGGTTCTCCTTTGGACCGGAAAATACAAAGAATGAGCTGGATTTTGCCATCCAGGGATTAAAGAAAATTTTAGACTTATAAATTCAGCATTAGTAACACTTAATTAGTCTTTGAGAAAGGAACCAGTATTTTTACCCTATGGAATTTAAACAATTAGAGGCCTTCGTAGCTGTTGTAGAAAATAAAAGCTTCTCCGAAGCAGCCCGTCAGCTGAACCTGACTCAGCCCACCATCAGCGCCCACATCAATTCTTTGGAGCAGGAATTGAACTCTCGTTTACTGATCCGTACCACCAAGAAGCTGACTATCACACAACGAGGACTGCAGCTTTACGACTGCGCTTCCAATATGCTGAACATGCGCAGCAATATTATAGAAGAATTTACCGGACAAAATAAAAAAATCATTGACCTGGCCGTTTCCACCATTCCCTCTTCCTATCTTTTGCCGGAAATCCTCAGTGCCTTTACCAGCCAGATTACGGACGTATACTTCCACTCCTGGCAATCTGACAGTCTTGGCGCTGTGGCAAGGGTTCTGGACGGCAGCGTGGATATGGCCCTCATTGGAAATACCTTCGACGAGCCAGACTGCTGTTTCATTCCATTTTGTCAGGATAAGCTTGTGATCGCAACACCTGTGAATGAGCACTATCTCCAATATGAACAAAAAGCAACCTCCGGTACTCTTAACTTTGCTGATTTTCTTCAGGAGCCTTTCATCATGCGGGAAACCGGCTCTGGTACAAAGAAGGAAATTGACCGGTATCTGGAAATTCATAATATTCCGGACACCGCCCTGCATATTGTCGCCAGAATGAATGATCTGGAAGCCATCCGCAAATCTGTAGCTGGCGGACTTGGCATTTCTATTCTTTCTGCCTGCTCCGCAAAGGATCTTGCTGACACACACCAGATTCTCATGTTTCCGCTGAATCATGAGACAGCCATGCGAACCTTCTACATCGCCTATAGTAAAAGCCGCATTCTAAAGCCACATGTAAAGCAGTTTCTAAAATTTGTAAAGGGTTTTTACCAGTAATATAACTGCTGTGTGCCTTTTTTGAAAAAATCTAAAGGCCTTTTTTTAAAAATTATTTTTTTAAGTTATTTTCAAAATCAAAAGAAGGAAGCTGCCCACCAATTTCCCAGTGAACAGCTTCCCATTTCATTCACACATATTCAAAATTCAATTTCAGCAACTGCCGCCAGCTTATTTCTCCTCAGCAGTCTCTTCAGCCTCTGTCTCAGTCTCCGGAACTACGTTGTGAACTGGTGTTACAGTTGCGACAACTGCTTCCGGATCAGTTGTGATGTGGATATTCTTATTCTTGGCGATTTCAAGGTCTTTCACACGAAGCGTATCACCAATCTTCATACCAGCGACATCAACCTTGATCTTGTCAACCAGATCTGCCGGAAGTGCTTTGTATGCAACCTCTTTCAACTCATCCTGCAGAACACCGGACATAACTTTCTCTTCATTTTCCAGAATGATCTCAGCAGTGGAATGAACCATCTCATTGCTTACCAGTGCCTGGAAATCAACTTCCTCTACTGTATGTGCAAGTGGATTATAATCAACTTCCTTGATCAGCGCATCATAGGTTTTACCATCCAGTTCCAGCATTACCTGGCTTCCTTTATTGTTGTTTTTCAACAGAACTTCAATTTCTTTCTTAGTAAACTTAAGGGGAATGGAACCTTCAATTTCTCTGCCGAACAGGTTACCTGTTACAAATCCTTCTCTTCTTAATTTCTTTGCTTTGACATCCATGCTTCTTTTTTCAGCTTTTAAAGTATTCATTTATCTTTTCCTCCAAAATTCTGAAACGCTTAGCAGCCTTCAACAAAGAGGTTTTGTTAAGTACTTCTTTTTTCTTTTTACGTCCCTTATTATAGTCACTTGTTTCAATTATGATTAACCAAACATAACTTTTTTTTAAGGGATTTTTTTGTTAAAATCTGCTCTTGTTTTTCTTGGAAAATGGAAGTATAAAATAAATGAATCACTCAAAATTTTCAGGCAGTTGTCTTCTCTGCCGTAAAAGGCAGTTTTCGCTCTGCAACCTGCTTCAATAATGCCTCACTATGAGATACCACGATCAACCCGATTTCCCGCCTTTTTACTTCTTCCAGCAGAAAATTCCAGATCTGGCTCTGCGTGATGAGATCCAGCATGGTACTGATCTCGTCTGCAATCAGAAACCTTGTCTCTTTTCCCAGTGCTCTTGCAATACAGAAACGCTGCAATTCCCCACCGGATAATTCCTGAGGATACCGGTTCAACCAATCTTCTTCTATCCCCAGCTCCTCTATGATCCGATTTTCAACCTGCCCTCCATCAGACAAAATATTTTCCATTTTCAGTCTGGGATTCACAGCCCTTTCCGGATGCTGCCAGATCATCTGCACCGGACAATACCCTTTCTTCGGCAAAGGCTTTCCATCCAGCAAAATCTGTCCTTTGCAAGGTTCCAGATAGCCAGCCAGAATTTTACACAATGTGGTTTTTCCATAGCCACTTGGTCCTGGCACCCACACTCTTTCGTTGTTTTCCACTTTAAAATTTATATTTGAAAAAAGTTCTGCACCTTTTCTCTCATAAGAAAATGAAATATCTCGTGCTTCCAGAATCATTTTATATCTCCTGTTATAACCCTTCAGTATGTACCATGCATTAAAGTCATCCCATATCAGACTTTACTATGAAAGTCCCGGATTACGAATGCTGCCTCCAGCTGTGGGAGTGCCACAGGCACACAACAGCTGATTTTCCTATATAGTGATGTCGCCGACAGGTGGTATTTCCGTTTTACATACAATACCGGATACACCTGACACTTCCGCATCCAGCCTCCACCATAGGTATTTCCCCCTTGCATTCTTCCCGATACCAGCTGCACCTTGGTCCAAAAGGACATCCCTGCGGCATGTCTTTCACATAAGGCTGGGTTCCGTCAAGAGGGGTAAAGCCATTCTGCGGAAGTGCCCGCCACAATGCTTTCGTATAAGGATGGCGCAAGGTCTCTTCTGAACGAAAATCCGAAACCGGGGCCTCTTCCACTGTTTTTCCTGCATAAAAAACAACGATCCTGTCAGCAACTTCCAGTGCCAGCTCAATATCATGAGTAATCAGAAGAACTCCATTTCCTTCATCTGCAAATTTTCTGAAATCCTCCATAGACTTTTTCGCAAGTGTCAGGTCCATGCCAGGCGTAGGTTCATCCGCAATAATAAGCTTTGGATTTTCCATTAATGCAGTAGACAGCAAAATTCTTCTGGTCATTCCTCCAGAACACTCGAAAGGATATTTCGTTTCCGTTTCCTCAGGCAGACCATACCTGCGGAACAATTCCGATTGCTTTTCTGCCCCTTTTCTCCCTCTTTTTCCCCGGACCTGTTTCCCCACTTTCATAAGCGGATCCAGATATAAGGTGCTCTGAGGTACGAAAGCAATTTCCTTTCCACGAAGTTCACTGATCTTCTTTTCGTCCATCAATTCACCCTGGAACTTCATAGTTCCGGATACATTTGCATTATAAGGCAGAATTCCCAAAATCGCATGTGCCAGAAGACTTTTTCCGGAACCGCTGGAACCGACTACAGCCACCAGTTCCCCTTCCCTCACTGCAACAGATAGGCCTGAAATCACTGGAAGCCAGCTCTGTCTGCTGGTTTTCCCTTTATATTGGAGAAAGGAAACGGAAAGCTCTTCTATTTCCAGTATTTTTTTCTTATTTGTACAACTCATATTTTTTCATACGCAGCTGTCTCTTACCGGACAGCCCCTCCTGCTATTCTCTATTTGTGCACACTTCCCGGATCCAGAAGCTGACGAATAGCTGTACCGCCTTTTTCAAACAGCACAACCGTAAGAACCAGCATCATTCCAGGAAATACAGCCAGCCACCATTTGCCCATGATCAGATAGCGCATACTTTCTGATAAAATAACTCCAATCGCCGGCTGCTCCGTGGAAAGCCCGAAGCCCAGAAATGTAATACTGGACTCATGAAGAATTGCGTGTGGGAAAAGCAATACCAGTCCAACAATAAACTGGGGAAGAACATGGGGAACTATGTGTTTTTTCGCAATCTCCCATTTGCCCAGCCCAAGCTTTCCTGCGATCTGAATATATTCACTTTCCCGAAGCTGCATAACCTCGCCTCGGATCAGCCTTGCCAGAGATGTCCAGTGCGTCAGCGCCACACCTGCGATCACTCCCTTCAGCCCTTTTCCCATAGCATAGGAAATCAGGATCAACAGCAGAATATGCGGAATTCCCATAACAGTGTCAATTGCAAAAGAGATGGCAGAGTCCACCTTTTTCCCAAGAGTTGCTGCACAAATTCCAAGAATCAGTGCCATAACTGCGCTTACACCTGCTGCCAGCACGCCAATAAGAATACTCATAGATAAACCGGTAAGAGTACGGTAAAACATATTTCTGCCCAGCCAGTCCGTACCAAAAGGATATTTCAGACAGGGAGCAATATTTTTTCTGGAAAAATCAGTCACCATAGCGGCATCATGAAGCACCACTCCAAGTATGGCTGTCACCGCCAGAAAAGCTACAGAAAAAATCAGCAAAAGCCTTGCTTTCTGCCGCTGATTCAGCCTTTTCCTCTGCTTTTCCACGGCTCCCGGGCTGCCCTTTGAACAATTGTTTTTCATTACACCTTCGCTCATAGTCCCAGCCCTCCCTTCCGGATTCTGGGATCAACAACTCCATACAGTACATTTGCCAGGAAATTTCCCCCAAAAACAATGGCTGCTGTTATTAATGTAATCCCCATAAGAAGAGGCACATCACTGCCAGTTCCCGCCGCTACAGCCGCCTGTCCCAGTCCAGGATAGGAAAATACCTGCTCCACAAGAACGGAACCTCCTATGATCTCACTGACAGATGCAAACTGCAGGGTCATGGCCGGAAGCAGCACATTACGAATGCCATGGTGAAAAATGATGCTTCCGGTTTTCTCTCCCCGCGCCTTTGCAAAAAGGATGTAATCGCTTTCCATTATATCAATCATTTTTTCCCTGGTATGTAATGTGATATTCGAAATTCCGGTTATGCTTAAAGTGACTGCCGGAAGAATGGCATGACGCACTCGGTCCAAAAAGGTAACACCGCTGGCTTCTACTCCAATAGGAACACTAAGTCCAATGGGAAGGATTTTCATCCAGACTCCAAAAATGATCAACAGCAAAAGTGCCAGCCAGAAAGAAGGAGTGCTGGCAATCACCAGCGAATAGCCTTTTATGATCTTATCCGGCAGCCTGCCCTGAAACACCCCTGCAAGTACTCCCAGAAGGAAGCCCACAAATCCGGAAACCACCCACGCCAGTCCCATAAGAAAAAGAGAATTTCCCAGCTTCACTGCAATGACCTTTGTCACCGGCTGCCGGTATAACAGAGAAATTCCTCCATCTCCCTTTATAAATGCATTCAGCCAGTTCAGATATCTCTGCACTGGCGGTTCATCCACGCCCCAGTAGGAGCGCAGCTTTTCTTTTTGTTCTTCACTCATACTGCCCAGGGCAGCCTGCCCCACATTGGCCTGTAACGGGTCAATGGGGGAAGCTGATACAAGGGCAAAGGTAAGAATGCTTACTGCAAAAAGCAGTAATATGATTCGTAGCAGGTTCTTTCCTGCGTAAATACCTATACGTTTCATCTTAATTTATCCGTTTCGTTTTTTCCTACTCTTCATACCTGATACATGTACAAAAAGCATTCCTTATTGCTTTCTTTATTCCCACTCCCACTGGTCAACATTGTTTACAATAGACCAGCCATGGCCATGAGGATGTAATTTCTGATCTGCCACTTTCAGACCGTCACGTACAAAATAAAGATGGTCAATATTGCACAGCCAGATCCACGGAATATCCCCTTCCTGTGTAATTCCTGTGTTTCCGTCCCACTGGGCTTTTTTCCAGAGATCGTAGGATTCTTCCAGATTGCTGCTTGCAAGTGCTTCGTCCATGTATTTGTCAACTGTCTCATTTGCATATGGAGAATATTCCGCACTTCCGGTATCTTTGATGGTGTGATAAATATTGTAAAGCTCCATAGGGCTATGTGCTCCCCATCCCCATATAAGCGGTTCTGACTGTGCCTGATCGTAGGCGGTATCCCAGCCAACACCAGAAGTAGTTACATCAATTCCAAGCTCACGCAACTGATTGGCAGAGTCTTCTGCAAGTGCCTGACGCACTGAATCTCCATTTGAAAACATAATGGTAAGCTCTGCTTTTTCTCCATCTTTTTCTCTTATTCCGTCATCTCCTTCAATCCAGCCTGCTTCTTCCATCAGAGCCTTCGCTGCATCAAGGTCATACTCTGTAACAGCTTCCTCGTTGTACCATGGCATTTTGTCGCAAACGCTATAGGCTACTGTTCCATAACCATTGAGTACATTTTTGATCATCTCTTCTCGGTCAATAGCAAGATTAATTGCACGTCGTACCTTCACATCGGAAGTCAGACTGTTTCCATATGTGATACCGTCCTTTTCTTCTGGTTCTGTACATGGAAGATTAAAACCACGGTTATCCACAGTTGCCACACTCAGGAGTTCATACCCGTCAATTTCCTGGTCACTGTAAGATGCTGCTGTGTGAGCTACATCTGCCTGTCCGGACATTGCCGCTGCCATGGCTGCATCTTCTTCCATAAACAGCACGGTCAGTTTTTTAATCTTTGGTTCTTCTCCGTAGTAATCCGGGTTTGCTTCAAAAATAACCTGCTGTCCTTTGTCCCACTGCTTCATAATATAACGTCCGGAACCAATTGGATTCTGTCCATAATTTTCATCATAGGCATGCTCTGGTACGATTCCTACAATTGCCATGGTGTATGGCCAAATGGAATATGGCTCATTCATATGAAACTCTACTGTCGTATCGTCCACTGCAACTGCTTCCTTCAGCATGGTAAAATCGTTTACAGAGCTTTCATCGCGACAGGTATTAAAGGTAAAAGCAACATCAGAGGCGGTCAATGGCTCTCCATCTGTAAACTTCACATCATCACGGATTTTTACTGTCCAGGTAAGACCATCGTCACTGCAGGAATACTCTGTGGCAAGATCATTTTCAATTCCAAGGTCCTTGGTGGTACGAACCAGGGTACTCTGGATCAATGGCTCATGAACATGCTCTCCGGCTCCCCATCCGTAAGCCGGATCAAAACCGGATTCCGGTTCTGATGTGGTTGGCATTGTAACTACCACAGACTGATCCTCCGCACCCGCATAAACATTCCCGGCTGGTACAGCCAGCAGCATGACCGCTGTACATAATAAACTGATTACTTTCTTGATTTTCATAGCAGTTCTCCCTCTTGTTTTTATTATCAGCAGAAATATTATTTTCTGAAGATTACTGATTCTTTTTTCTCCCATCCCTCATTTCTTCTCAGCGCGTGTATGAAAAAGGCTTTCTGCAAGATGTACATCACAATTTGTGGAGATTTTGCCCGAATCCGGGTGAAATATACCGCAAAGTGGGGCGTGCAGACTGCGGAATTTTTTCAAATACGCTCCAGATAAGAAAGGCAGTTATAAGCTTTTGTCCTATAACTGTCTTTCTATAGAAGGTCTGTATTTACATGTAATAATGAGTGGAGGTGTTACATGTAACTATGTATAAAAATTCGCATTTCAGGCGTTTTCTGCCTTGCTGCTGAAACCTATTGTACCAGAATCAACAGGTATCACAAGCTCCCCAGGGGGATATTTACCCATTCCAATTTTGCATATTTTTCTGCTTTTATGGAATATCTTACAAGGAAATTTCAAGAAAAAAAATCCTGCTTGCAGGATTCTCCGACTGCGGCGGGCTGCCTCGAACGGCAACTCCCCTTTCATCGCAGTGCAATCCTGCCCGGCAGGGCTTTCTTCTGTGCTTATTTTACTCAAATACTGCATCCACCAGCTTCTTTGTATACGCCTCTTTCGGCTCATTGATAATATCATCCGGCTTCCCGCTCTCCACCACTTTTCCGTCATACAGAACCAGCACCTTATCGCAGAAACTCTGTACAAGTGCAAGATTATGGCAGATAAATATAAAGGATAAGCCATGTGTATCCTTCAGCTCTTCCAGAAGCTCCATGATCTGCTTCTGAATGGTCACATCCAGTGAGCTGGTAGCTTCATCGCAGATCAGCACCTTCGGTTCTACGGCCAGTGCCCTTGCAATTGCGGCTCTCTGACACTGTCCTCCACTGACCTCATGTGGATATCTTTTTGCTAACTCTCCATCAAGGCCACACTGTTCCAGAAGCTCTTTTACCCTTATTGCGATATCAGTCTTCTTCATGCCACGATTTCGAAGGCTCTCTCCGATTCCGTCCCCCAAAGTTCTTCTTGGGTCAAAGGAACCTGCCGGATTCTGAAAAACCATCTGGATATTTCCATATACGTCCCTTAACTGGCTCTGTTTCAATTTCGTAATGTCTTTTCCCTGGAATTTCAAAGTACCATCTGTAATGTCTGTCAGCCTTGTGATCATCTTCGCCAGTGTACTTTTTCCGGAGCCGGATTCGCCGACGATTCCAAGTGTTTCTCCAGCCTGCAAAGAAAAGCTTACATCATCCACGGCTTTAAAAGGCTCTTTTCCCCTCTGCGCAAATACCTTCGTTAAGTGTTCAGCTTCCAAAAGTGTGTTCATGATCTTTCCTTTCTCTTAAGCCTTGGAACTGCTGCCAGCAGCTTCTTCGTATAGGGATCCTGTGGATGGTTCAACACCTTTTCCGCTTCTCCATATTCCACCATTTTTCCATTTTTCAGAACCAGAACAGTATCTGCCATTGCACGAACTACACCAATATCGTGGGTGACAATTATAATTGCAGTTCCAAACAATTCCCTGAGCTTTAGCATTTCTCTTACTACCTGGCGCTGAACCGATACATCCAATGCACTTGTAGGTTCATCAGCCAAAAGAATCGGTGGATTCATCAGCATGGAAATGGCAATCCCTGCTCTCTGGTTCATTCCGCCGGATAATTCAAAGGGATAGCTGTCCCACACGCGCTGGCTGTCTTTAAAATTCAGCTTTTCAAACAATTCCATGGCATGATCCTTTGCTTCATTTCTGCTCACTTTCTTATGGGCGCGCATACTCTCATAAATCTGGTCACCAATCGTACGGATGGGGCAAAGCGAGGCTCCTGCATCCTGAAAAATCATGCCGATTCCTGCTCCCCGGATTTTTCTTTTTTCCTTCTCTGAAATATCCAGAATATTCTGTCCCATATAACAGATGTTGCCTCTGGTTACCAGGCCTCCTGAACCAAGAAGTCCCATAGCAGCTTTGATCAGTGTACTTTTACCACTTCCGGATTCTCCTACAAGCCCCAGGATTTCGCCCGGTGTAAGCGAGAAGCTTACATCATGGACTACCGCTTCCCCATCAAAGGATATCTCCACCGAATCATAGATCAGTATTTTATTCTCCATTGTCGCGCAAACTCCTCCTTGATATCCCAAAAATATTTCTGCCAGCTGCGTGTATTATCCATACAGGGCAGCTGGCTCTCATTTGCACCATAGGCAGGTCAGACTCACAAAGCGTATTTTTCCTTAGTTAATATCCAGATCTGCTGTCAGCTCATAATAATCACAAGGATGGGCCACAAGACCGGTTACATTTGACTGCATGATCATACTCATTTTAAGATGAGAACAGAACACATAAGCGTTATCATCCAGAACGGTCTGTTGCATCTGAATTCCCAGTTCAGAACGTTTTTCCACATCAAATTCTTTTCTCAGCTCTTTTGCAAGCTCTTCCAGCTTATCACTGTGATAATGTCCATTATTGGAAACAGAGTTATCCAAAGCACAGGTTGTGAAGAAATTCTCCGGATCTCCTGTTGGGGCTGTTACCATGGCACTTGCGTATACGTCCCACTGCGCAGGATCTTTGCGGATGGTATTGCTGTCAGATGTGCAGTTAACCTGAACATCCATACCAATCTCTTTCAGAGTTGCCTGAGCTGACTCAGCCAGCAGCGGAAGCTCCTGACGGCTTGGATAGGTAAGCCAGCGGATCACAAGCTTCTCGCCATCCTTTTCACGGATTCCGTCACCATCTGAATCAACCCAGCCTGCATCCTCCAGAACCTTTTTGGCTCCATCCGGATCATAGCTCTCTGTAGTCAGATTCTGTCCGCCAAATGAAAAAGTATCCGGGAATGCACCAACTGCCGGATATCCGTATCCATTCAGAAGTACGGATACGAAGCTCTCTTTGTCAATTCCCATGGCAATTGCCTTGCGGACTGCCGGATCAGAAGTTACCGTACTTTCAAAATTCATCCATGCATAGAATGCGCGGCTTGTTGCAGCACTGGAGAACGTAAAATCATCATTCTCAAATAAAGGATAGCTTGCATATGCCATACCATAGGCAGCATTGATTTCACCTGCCTGAAGTGCAAATGCCAGTGTATCTCCATCGGAAATGGTTCGAACCGTGATTTCATCCACATTTACATCCCCATTCCAGTAGTTTTCATTTTTTACAAGTGTAAGATGATCGTCCGTTACCAGATCTGTAGCCACATAAGGACCCGTGCCGATTACAATTCCATTGTCTGTAATTCCGGCCTGTACATCAATGATACAGCCATAGGGATCACTTAAATAGTTAATCAATGCCGGTTTCGGCTCTGTGGTCTTAATGGTAACCACATTTCCATCTGCCTCAATACTGTCAATGCAAAGGTCCCCCGCTGCTCTTTCATGATTTTCAACCAGAGACTCCAGGCTTTCCTTTACCGCCTGTCCATCACAGACACGCCCATTGGAAAATACAACACCATCGTTCAAAGTAATTTTCCAGGTCAGCTCATCTACATTTTCATATTCTTTGGCAATCCATGGTTCAATTTCCATGGTATCAGAATAGCGGAACAGGGTTTCGCCGACACCATAGCGGATGCAGGCCCAGCCGGCGTAGGTGTTCTGTGGATTGATATCCGCTTCTTCATTCTCCGCATTAAAGGTGGTATCACCAAATACAAATGTTTTCTTATCTTCCGCCATTGCGGGCACTGTAGTTAATCCCATTGTCATACAGACAGCCAGTGCAATTCCAAGAATCTTCTTTGTTTTCATTTACATTCCTCCTCGTGTTTATTCATACTCTTATATTTAACATGCTTTTTTCCAAAGCTTACATATTTCATTTCCGCTTTGACAGCACAAAAGAGTCCAAAATTGTGTTTTGGAAGCCGCGTATTTCAGCCTCTGACTGTCTCGCATCACTTGATCCGGCTATTCTTCGGATCCAGGTAATCCCGGACGGTATCTCCCAGCAGATTAAAAATAACCACCGATATAAAAATCGCAATTCCCGGCGACAGAACCACCCATGGATATGTCTGGATCATACTTCGTCCACCGCTCATCATGCTTCCCCACTCAGCCATTGGAATCTGCGCTCCAAGACCCAGAAAGGAAAGTCCTGCAAGCTCCATCATCATGGTTCCAATATCCAGCATAGCTGTTAC
Source organism: Ruminococcus sp. D54t1_190329_F1 (assembly GCF_015551645.1). Classification (NCBI taxonomy): domain Bacteria; kingdom Bacillati; phylum Bacillota; class Clostridia; order Eubacteriales; family Oscillospiraceae; genus Ruminococcus; species Ruminococcus sp. D54t1_190329_F1. Next base: position 14,699 of record NZ_JADNDC010000001.1, on the reverse strand, counting down.
CAGAACCGGTCCGATCATATTGGGAAGAACATGTCTAACAAGGATCTGAGCAGAGCTGTCCCCAGCCAATATCGCCGCATGGATGTAAGGTTCCTCTTTCAAAGCCAGTGTCTGACTTCTGGCTATACGTGAATACTTTGGCCAGCTGACCACTGCCAGCGCAATAATAGCATTTTGGATACCTCCCCCAAGAATGGCCGCGATCGCCATTGCAAACACCAGCCCTGGAAATGCCAGACAGACATCAGAAATTCTCATCATAACAGAATCCAGAATTCCGCCATAATAGCCACAGCATAATCCCACAATCGTACCAAAGATGGAAATCACAGCCACCAGTATAAAAGTGGAAAAAATACTGGCTCTTGCTCCGCTGATCACCCTGGACAGCATATCCCTGCCATAAGTATCTGTCCCCATTGGATGCTGAAGACTGGGTGCCTGAAGGGCGCTGGAAAGATCCTGGGCGTAAGGGTCATAAGGACAGAGATGGTCTGAAAAAACTGCCAGGACTACAAGACAGACAGCCAGAACGCTGAAAATTATCAGCTTTTGTTTTATATGGATCTTTCTAATCCTCTGCACACGCACGGTTACGTGCTTTCCATTATCTGTGCTTTGCCCATTTTTCAGCACTACACTTTCTTTTTGACATCTACCTTGTTCTTTCTTACCCATCTTTGCCAGTATTTTACTTTCCGTTTTCTTTTCTGGCACTTCGTCCATTTTTTTTACACTCACTGCTTCGCACCTCCCAGACGGATTCTCGGATCAAGGAACCGGTAAGACAGGTCTGTGAGCAGATTCACCAGCACATAAATGATCGCCATCCACATAACATACGCCTGAATAATGGGATAATCGCGCATGGAAATAGCATCTACTGCCATTTTTCCAACACCGTCCCACATAAAGATGGACTCCACAATTGCCGTACCGCCAAGGAGGTTTCCCACTGACAGCATTAACAGGGTAATGACCGTAACCAGGGATGCTTTCATAATACTTTTCCATAAGGTAACAGAAAACTTCACCCCACGGGCACGGGCGCCTGCTACATAATCCTTACTCAGCTCATCTAACACAGTAGCCCTTACCTGCCGCAGATATTTCGCAGACATGGCAATGGCCAGGGTTATGGCCGGCATTGCAACACTTTTCAGACTCACATCCTTGGCAATAACAGGGAAAATCCTGACCCGGATTGCAAGAAAATACATAAGCAAAAGTGATACAAAGAAATTAGGAAGACTGTTTCCTATAAAACTGCAGAAACGAATCAGATAATCAACAATTGTATTCTGCTTCACCGCTGACAGAATTCCCAAAGGAATCGAAATAATAATAGTAAGCAGAATGGAAGTCACCGTAAGAAGCAGGGTTGCCGGCAGTTTTGATATAAAAGTATCAAAGACCGAAAATCCTGATACATAGCTGTTCCCCATATCTCCACAAAGCAGTTTTCCAAGCCATACAAAATACTGGGTTAAAAATGGCTTATCCAGCCCCAGCTCTTCTCTTGCCGCATCCAGTGCAGCCTCTGATACTACCCCTCCTGTATTCTCCATTTTCCGCGTTACAACATCACTTCCTGCAATACGCATCATTCCATAAGAAAGAAAAGTAATTGCAAACAGAATGGGAATCAGCTGAAGGATACGTTTGATTGCATATTTCTTCATTTGGGTATCTCCATTTCATACTGTACAAGTAGGTTTTTACTCATTCTTTCATTCCACGGTGTAGTTTAGCAAAATAAAAAACAGCCTACAACCCGCCCGGGGGGTTATAAGCTATTCTTATTTGGAATATATTTTCAATTTTCAGGAATACCTTTTCTCTATTTTCGAAGACCGGCACACATTCCTTTAGCCGATTCTGCTTCGTTTTTCTTTTATCCCTTTCATATTCAGCTGCCATTCTCCAGCTTCAATTTTTCCCTTAAAAATCCCAGCAATTCCTCCATCAGCTCATCCGTCTCGTCATTCTTTCTTCTGATGTATCCGAAAACCACCTTATTCTTTTTGAATTCCAGCGGAATGCCTTTGTTTGCTGCCTTTTTATCATTGGAAAGATAACTGCCGCTGATATTGCAAAGTCCGGTCTCTTTCAACATCTTTTCCATAATGTAGTCGCTGTTTGTAATAATGGAAACATTCAGATTTTCCCAGCTGAACACACTACGTTTTTCTTTCTCTCCCAATTCCAGAAACTCATCACGGAAGTTCTGGATAAATCGGAAGTTCTTCATCGCTTCCATATTTACGGTCTGTGCTTTCTCTCTGTCAGCTGCTTCCTGATCCAATATATTCAACTTTCCCGGATAAAATGTCGCCGTACTTTCCTGCATAACGGTAAAAACCAGCTTGTTTTTCGCCAGCTCATACTGGAATTCCTTTTTTTGCTGTTCCATCACGTATACAAAGCCAATGTCTGAAAGGTAATCCCGAACACGTTCCATGACCGTGCGCACACCGGCTGTATAGATTTCAAAATGATAATCCTTGTCATAATTTTCCTTATAAAACTCCACAAACTGATTCGTAAACCAGGAACTGGGATTCAATGAAATCCGTAGATATTTTGCCATATTCCCATGGCTCATCTCTTCCAGTATCCGGGAATCATTTATGATCCTGCACGCATATCGGTATGCCTCCCGGCCTTTCGCCGTAAGCGCAATACCCCTTGGCATACGCTCAAACAATACAATCCCCATTTCTTCCTCCAGTGCTTTGATTGCCTTGCTCACACTGGGCTGAGTCGTATAAAGAAGCTTGGCAGCTTCGCTGATAGAGCCAGTTTCAGCACACACTATAAAATATTTCAGTTGCTTCAGATCTAACATAGCTATTCCCTCTCTGGCGAAAACTTCAGTCTTTTTACATCTGCTTTCGTTCTGTTTTTATGTTTCCTCATCTACATCCAGTGCAAACCTGCAAAAATCCCCTCCACTGACTGCGAGATCAATGTCACTCGTCCTTTTGAAATCTCCACGCGCCCTTGCCCCAAAGAGAATTATCAAGCCTCACTCCCACCAGATTTCTTTCTTCCACTTTACCATATCTTCCTATTAAGTCAAGCTGTGTACTTTCAATTTAAGCAGGTTATAGGAATTCCCTATAGCCAGCTATCTTTATTCCATATTAGACAAGACCAGATTTCTATGCTATCATTCAATTCATATTAATCCTAGTTACTAAATAGGAAACTAAATAAGAGGAGGATACAATTATGAGAAAAAGCATCTTGACTTTAGGAATTGCAGCAGTATTAACAGGAGTTCTGGCAACATGCAGTATGGCTTATGCAGCTGATGACGAGCTTGCACAGATTCAGGAATCAGGAAAACTGAAAGTCGGTGTGGAAGGAACCTATCCTCCATACACCTATCATGACGACAACGGAGAGCTTACCGGATTTGACGTGGAGGTAGCAAAGGCAATTGCAGACAAGCTTGGTGTGGAAGCAGATTTCACAGAATCTGACTGGGATTCCCTTCTTGCAGGAATCGACAGTGGACGTCTTGATACAGTTATCAATGCAGTAAGTATCACACCTGAGCGTGAAGAGAAATACGATTTCGCAGGACCATATTTCTACATCACACAGCAGATCGTAGTAGCTAAGGATAATGATGATATCGTAGATATGGCTTCTCTGAATGGAAAAAAAGTAGCAAACACTGCCACAACCGCTTACCTTGATATTCTGGAAGACGCCGGTGCCTCTCTTGTACAGATCAGCACAGCTGACGAAGCGGTTTCCCTGATTGAATCCGGACGTGCCGACTTCACAACCTTTAACTCTGTTGTATTCAATGAATACCTTCAGCAGCACCCGGATGCAAATCTGAAAGTTGCTTTCGTAATTCCGGACGTTGTAGATACCTACGCTGTCCCGATCAAGAAAGGAGAAACAGCTTTATATGATGCAGTTCAGAACGCCATTAACGAACTGAAAGAAGACGGAACTTTAAGCAAGCTTTCTGAGGATTACTTCGGCACAGACTTCACACAGCCGCAGGATGAAAATGCAGCAAATACAGACACCGCTTCTGAGGATGCAACAGCAGAAAGCACTGATGAAAACTAATTACTTTTCCACAGCTGTTGTCCAGAACAACAGACAATCATCCAACAATTGAAAGTAAAAGGAAACAATTATGAGTGAACGTTTAGCAGGGATTCTGGTATCTTCTTTCACCAGAATCCTCATACCCGGAATAAAAGTTACAATCCCCCTTACCTTATTATCCTTTGTTTTTGGCTGCATCATCGCCCTTTTTCTGGCCCTGGTACAGATTGCCAATGTAAAAGGACTGAAGCAGTTCGCAAGATTTTACATATGGGTCTTCCGCGGAACCCCACTTATTGTACAGCTGTTCATCATCTTCTTTGGCCTGCCGTCTGTCGGAATTATCCTGGACGCTTTTCCATCCGCTGTGATTGCCTTTGCCCTGAACCTTGGCGCTTACAACGCTGAGATTTTCCGATCTGCAATCCAGGCGGTACCAGAAGGACAGACAGAAGCTGCTTATATGGTGGGTCTGAGTTACCGCCAGACCATGACCAGGATTGTAATGCCCCAGGCATTCCGAATCGCTTTTCCACCACTGTTTAACTCACTGATCGGACTTACCAAGGACACTTCCCTTGCCTCCAGTATCACAGTTGTGGAGCTGTTCACCACCGCACAGCAGATTGCCGCCAGAACCTACGAGCCCTTCGCCCTGTACTGCGAGGCTGCTGTTATTTACCTTATGATCTGTACCGTACTTACATGGGTACAAAACTATTTTGAGAAAAAGCTGGTATGGAATGCTCCAGCACCAGTGAAAGGAGAATAATCATGTCTTATATTTCAAAAATTGACCCGGAAACAGCAGGCGAAAAAGAGAAAGAAGTAATCAGGAACCATCTTGCACAAGGATACAGGCTCACTAATGAAAAGCTTACTCTTCTCCATAATGCAGAAGCCTTTAAAGCCATTGAAGACAGCTCCTACTCCCTCGACCGGGAACTGCAGAGACTGATTGGAAAAAGAGCCGGTGACTTCTTTGAATATGCAATTTCCGAAGAAAATGACTGCCTGGTATGCAGTACTTATTTCAGAAAGCTTCTGAAAGATAATGGTATTGATTTCGACAATTTTCAATTTACAAAGAAGGAAGAATTACTTATTTCTTTTGGCCGCGCTCTTGCAAAAGATCCGAAAAACATTCCGGATGAAATCTATACTGAATTAAAAGAAGAATTTACAGAAGAAGAAATCGTAGTTATCACAGCTATGGGTGTGCTGATGGTTGCCAATAACTACTTTAATGATATTTTAAAGGTCGAAGTATAATCAATGTCGCCTTCGGCAGCATCACCATATGTGAACAACTCGTATTTTATATCATTTACTACAGAAGAAAGACTTTTAAAGAAGAAGAAATCGTAGTTATCACAGCTATGGGTGTGCTAATGGTTGCCAATAACTACTTTAATGATATTTTAAAGATCGAAGTATAATCAATGTCGCCTTCGGCAGCATCACCATATGTGAACAACTCGTATTTTATATCATTTACTACAGAAGAAAGACTTTTAAAGAAGAAGAAATCGTAGTTATCACAGCTATGGGTGTGCTAATGGTTGCCAATAACTACTTTAATGATATTTTAAAGATCGAAGTATAATCAATGTCGCCTTCGGCAGCATCACCATATGTGAACAACTCGTATTTTATATCATTTACTACAGAAGAAAGACTTTTAAGCTTCTTCATAATACCCTGTTATCAATTACCAAATTTCTATATAAGAATGTGAGAAAAAAATATGCTGGAAGTAAAAAATATCCATAAAAAATTCGGATCAAACGAAGTATTAAAAGGTGTTGATTTCAAAGTTGAAAAAGGTTCTGTGATCGCAGTTCTAGGAAACAGCGGTTCTGGAAAGACAACCCTTCTCCGCTGTATCAGCTTTCTGGAGCAGGCAGATAAAGGAGAAATCACCTTCGATGATTTCCACAAAGATATCACTGCTGTTACCAGGAAAGAGATCCGGCAGTTACGAATGAAAATGGGCTTTGTCTTCCAGGGATACAATCTTTTCCGCAACAAAACAGCACTTGACAATGTACTGGAGGGTCTTACCATTGCCCGTAAGAATTCTCCGGAAGAAGCGAAGAAAAAAGCTATGGAAATGCTGGAAAAAGTAGGCATGGCAGACCGCGCCAACTTCTATCCGGACCAGCTTTCCGGTGGGCAGCAACAGCGTGTAGCTATCGCAAGAGCCATCGCCTACAATCCGGAAGTAGTTCTCTTCGACGAACCAACCTCCGCCCTTGACCCAAGACTTACCAGCGAGGTTCTGGATGTTATGAGAAAGCTTGCCGAAGAAGGAAGCACCATGGTCGTAGTCACCCACGAAATGGATTTTGCCAGAAAAGTTGCCAACTGGGTAGTCTACATGGAGGACGGTGTTATCGTAGAAGAGGGACCATCCAAAGAGTTCTTCTCACAGCCCAAGAGTGAGAAAACGATGGCATTCCTCCATATGACAAGTTCGGATTATGTGATTTGATAACTTTCTTTTATTTTGATATCCCTTTTTCCAAAAAATGTGCCTGGGAAATAAATTCCGGGCACATTTTTATGTCACCATATATTTTTCAGGCTTGTATAACTATGATACCTGCGGATTGTTTCGTCCGTTGCACTCCCATAACCTACTCAATTCGCATATCGTGAAGCATACGCTCCGCTTTTATGCTTTCTTTGCTGCAATGGCAAACATCGGAGTTGGATTATAAAATTCATCCTTCTCTTTATAAACCCGTCTGCTCAACCCCAGATCAATGGAAATCTGCTCCATTCCTGTTTTTCCAAGCTCTTCCACGTCCCAGGCAGGGCGGAGGTAAGAACTGATGGGCAGCTGACGTTTAATATCTTCGCACTCCTGCATCAGGGAATTTCCAAGCTGGTTGTGGGCATGGTTTTCCGGGAGATCGGAGGTTTCGGCGAAGTTTGTGGCGCCGTAGTTGGCATCAAAATTCAGGAGAAGTCCGCCTGGTTTTAATACTCTGGACCACTCTTTGTAAGCCTGGGCTGCTTCTGGTAAGGTCCAGGTCAGGTTTCGGGAAATGACTACGTCGAAGCTCTCGTCCTGGAAAGTTAAATGCTCCGCATCCATCACCTGGAAGTCGCATGTTACCTGCTCTTCTTTGGCAAGGATCCGGGAGTTTGTGATCATATCCGGAGTAAGGTCGGTGCCTGTTACCTGGTGTCCCTGTTTTGCAAGAAGGATTGTAAAGAAACCGGTTCCACAGCCCACATCCAGGATTTTAAGTTTACCATTACCAGTCTCTTTTTCCTTAATTTTTGCAACTGCATCTTTTCTTTCCTTGCTTTCATCCTCAATTTTTTTTTCAGGACTTAATGCCTTTTTAGGTAGGTATTTCTCAATTTCTTCCAGCCATCTCTTTGCCAGCGGACTATGTAACTCTGCCCTTCTCTGCTCCAGAAAGCTGTCGCTTCGCTTGGTCCAGTAGGCCGCAATCTTCTCTTTTCGGTCGTCTTCCTCATAACTGATCCGGCCATAAGCTACCATCGGACCATCCTTAATCACCTGCAGGGAACCAGTCTGATACAGGATCACTCCATCCCCATAGGAGGTACAGGTTTCCAGAATATTGTCCTCGTAATCCTTTACATATCCAAGGATTTCCCCTTCTGTAAACAGGTCTCCTGCCCTCTTCTGGGGATACCAGAGTCCCGTATAAGAGGCAGATTGATACTGCACATCCGTTACGTTTAACGGATAATATTTCCGCATACTTCTATGACCGTCATAAATACCGAGGAACCGTAAAATACTGCGTACATCACGCTTCATAGAACGCACTTCTTCTGTCTCCCAGGCTCCCATTCCGCCCCGCTCCAGAAGAACGGAAGGAATGCCGCAGGATGCTGCATAATTATAGCTTCCACCAGACGATACCTCAGATTTTACCATGTAAGGAACATCCACCTGCTCTGCCATCTGACGGGAAATTTTCATCACTTCCGGGGCTGCTTTACCTGCATAATACACATAGGGAGTCAGTTTCTCATAGTCGTCACCGCTGTGAAGATCAATATAAAAATCTGCCACCTTCTGCAGCTCTTCAACTACTGCATAAGCCAGTTTTTCGTATGTGGTACCTTCTTTTTTTCCTGGAAAAAGGCGGTTCAGATTCTCACCTGTCGCTCTGCAAAGAGAACCGTGACGGTTTTCAAATTCTTCCCTCGCCACTACCTTTACAATAATCACTGTTCCTGTCATTTTCTCAATTTTCAAATCTCTTCCAAGCTCTACGGCACTCTGGATTCCCACATATTCTCCAGCGTGGATACCAGCTGTGATAAGAGCTGTTTTACCTGGTTTTTCGCCCCTGACAATTGTTGCAGGAAGAGAAAATCTACCATTTCCAATGGAAATAAAACCATGGACACGCTGCCCTGGTGCCGCACTTAAGCCACCTATATTTATTATTTCACTCATTATTTTCTACCTTTTCCAATAATATCTTTACAAATAATTTTCCTTACGATTCAATAAAAACTTATCCTATTTTTTAAATACTCTAATACTTCATTCTTACAACCAACACCGCTTTACTTATCTTTAAATTCGTACAAATTTCTGTATATCACTGATAATATCTTTTTCTATTTTACAGCCTCCACCATAAACATGGGTGTAGATCCATAATTCAGCTTCTCTTCCTCGCTCCATACCTGCTGCCAGATGTCCTCATTCACCTGAATCTGCGCTGCTCCAAGCGCTTCCAGTACCTTCACATCCCATCCCGGACGCTTGGTCTCCGACAACGGAACCTGCAGCGCAATTTTCTCCATTCGGTCAATATCTGTGCACAGATAATGGTCATCCAAGCTTCCTTTTTCCACATTTTTACGGTCGTTCTCGTAAGCCTCACGCTTCTTATCATCATAGAGATATCCATACCAGTTGGCATCAAAATTCAAAAGCTTTCCACCTTTTTTCAGAACCCGAAGCCACTCTTTATAAGCCATTTCCGGATGGGGCAGATTCCAGGTCAGGTTTCTGGAAATGATCACGTCAAAGCTCTCATCTTCAAACTCCAATGCCTGGGCATCCATTCTTTTAAATTCAATATTCCGGCTCTTTTCTCCGATAAATTTCGCTGCATTTTCTGCAGCCTTTTCCAACATTCCCGGAGTGTAATCTATGGCTGTTACATGATATCCTGCTTCCGCAAGGATCATAGGGAAAAAGCCTGGGCCAGTACCGATATCCAGAATTCTCAGGTGGTCCTTATATTTGTCTGTATGTTGTTTTTCAGAAAATTCTTCTTCGAAAACTTCTTTTTCCACAGAATTGTTTTCTGAATCCTCATTTTTCCCAGACCTTTTTCCAAAAAATCCGCGTTCCAGAGTCTCCAGCCATGCCTTTTTCTGCATTCCCTTCAATTCTTTTTCATTCACCTCAGAATACCCTTCCGTCCGGGTGCTCCAATAACTCTCTATTTCATCCAGTAATTTATCCAATTTCAAATCCTCCGCATTAAACTCCAATGTTAAAATATTATCAAAACCAGTTTTCTTCCGCAAGCCCCCCGGGGGGATGGAACTCTATATAAAAAAAGCAGACAAATCTGTATCTCTACAAACTCGCCTGCTCTTTTTTCTTTAAAAAGCTGTCTAAATTAAGGGAATTTCAACTATTACAAGTGCTTCTCCAACAACACCAGCTGCACATCCGGTATCCCGTTAAATTCTGTAGGCACAATCCCGATTTCCTTATATCCAAGCTTCTTATACAGCCCTCTTGCAACGGCATTTCTTGCATTAGTATCCATTCGAAGCTCCGGACAGCCATGGCTTAAAGCGTAATCCTCATAGAACTTTACCAACTTCTTTCCATAGCCTTTTCCAGAAGCGGAAGGGGAAACTACCAGAGTGTGAAGGACGCAAACCTCCTCATCCCTGGCTGCGAATTCCCAATCGCCTTCTGCATAAGAATCCACCTGCGCTTTATTGATTCTGGCCGCTCCCAGGAGCTTACCTGCATCCTCCAGAACAAACAAGTCCTTGGCATCTAATGCGGCCTGTGCCGTAGCTCTTGTAGGATACACACCACGGATCCAGCCAATGGTCTGCTGACCTGTTTCTTCTGCCGTATGAATGTCATTGTAAAGCTGTTCCACAGACGCAAGGTCAGCCTGCGTTCCCTTTCGAATTATCATTTTCTGTCACTCTCCTTATGCAAAATATAATGTTTTTCTTCGTCTCGTAAAAAGCCCTATCTGCTTCTTTTTAATACTGTTCATAGCTGTCAGACTCCTGGATATATCTGGGATTTCATGATCATACTGGCTGTATTTTTTCAGCCGCAATTTCATCAATTCTCACAATCTCTTCCTCCGTAAATGGTGCACAGTGGATTGCTTTTATGTTATCAAGGATCTGCTGTGGTCGTGATGCTCCAATGAGTACACTGGTCACCTCCTGCTGTGCAAGCAGCCAGCCAAGAGCCATCTCCGAAAGCTTCTCGCCACGCCCTGCAGCCATATCATTCAGCTCCCGGATCTGTAGCAAACGCTCTGGAGTCAGATTGCTTTCCTTCAAAAATCTGCCATCGGTACGAATTCTGCTGTCCTCCGGAATGCCATTAAGATAGCGGTCTGTAAGCTGTCCCTGTGCAAGAGGACTGAAAGTGATCAGACCTTTTTTCAGAATTCCTGTGGTCTTTTTTAGTCCATTTTTCTCCACAGTTCTGTCAAAAATAGAATAACGATTCTGATTAATTACAAAAGGACAATGCATTTCCTGCAAAATCGACGCTGCCTGTGAAAGTGTTTTTCCATCGTAATTGGAAAGTCCCACATACAAGGCTTTTCCGCTCTGCACTGCACTGGCCAGCGCTCCCATGGTCTCTTCCAGAGGGGTCTCCGGGTCCATTCTATGATGGTAAAAAATATCTACATATTCCAGTCCCATACGCTTCAGGCTCTGGTCAAGACTTGCCAGAAGATACTTGCGGCTGCCCCAGTTCCCATAAGGACCATCCCACATTTCATATCCTGCCTTGGTAGTAATGATCAGCTCGTCCCTGTATTTTCCCAGATCTTCTTTCAGAATCCTGCCGAAATTAATCTCTGCACTCCCCGGCTCCGGTCCATAATTATTGGCCAGATCAAACTGGGTAATTCCATTGTCAAAAGCAGTAAAGCACAGCTGTCTCATATTCTCAAAATTCGCTGTATCTCCGAAATTATGCCACAATCCCAGTGACACCTTCGGCAGCATAAGTCCGCTGTCACCACAACGGTTGTATTCCATTATGGTGTAACGTTCCTTTGAAGCAATGTACATAATAAAAACCTCCCTGAAAACGATAATTAGTTTTAGTATACTACCCGGAAAATAATTTGTCATTGGAAAATATGACTGTTTATGGTATTACTGTTCGGAACGTGTTACTGTTCACTGGTAATATTCCGCGAGGTGTTTTTGAGAACAAAGTTCACAGAAAACCCGAGAATTAAGTTTGCGCAGCAAACGCTACTTCTTGTGCTTGTCACAAGAAGGTTCGTCTTTCTGTGCATTGCGAAGCGCGTTACTGGTCACGGAGTGAACAGTAACCGGAACGTTACCAATAAGCAATAACAAACAACTGGCAGATTGTTGACTACAAACCGCAACACAGAATTGAACAGCAGGGATTATTTCAAAAAAATAATTGCCCCAAACGGTAAACTATGGTATTCTATAGGTATTATACTTGTACTGCTACACAAGCAAGAAATTGAGGTGATTTATCGTGAAATCTAATGAATCTGCTGAGAACTATCTGGAGACCATTCTTATTCTCAGCAAAAAGAAACCTGTTGTGCGTTCCGTTGATATTGCTGATGAACTTGGATTTAAGAAGTCAAGCGTCAGTGTTGCTATGAAGAACCTTCGTGAAAAGAACCATATCACTGTCACTCCAGAAGGATATATTTATCTTACCGAATCCGGACAGAAGATTGCAGATATGATTTATGAGCGACATGAATTTTTATCCTCCTGGCTGATCAGTCTGGGTGTTGATCCGGAAACTGCAACCTCCGATGCATGCCGTATCGAGCATGTCATCAGTCCAGAGAGCTTTACCGCTATCAAGGAGCATCTTTCTCCTGGTAAATAAATTATACGCATTGCGTTTTTGCATTGCATTTTCTTACAATTACAGAAGCTCATTGACTGCTGTACGCAGCAATCATAAAGACCTGTACTCCAGATAAAACCAATGACAAGATTCCATCATTGTAGAATTTTATCCGGATACAGGTCTTTTTTATTTATATACTTTTCCTTATTTCACCAGATAATATCTGGCAGAAAATGGTCCCATTTTAAATACTGCTTTTCCGCCTGTAATTACCTTTTCTTTTTTCGTGTAGCGCTTTTTACCGCCATATTTCACCATATCACTTGCAAGGAGAAGCTCATATCCGTCATAATCTTTTTCCAAAGTATATTCCTGGATTTCGTCGGAGAAATTGAACACAGCCAAAATTTTCTGATCCCCACTGATTCTTTCAAACAGATACATGCACTTCTGCTCCTGATGGCAATCCACCCATGAGAAACCATCCTGGCTGAAATCTCTCTGGGAAAAAGCACTGTTCTTCAGATAGCATTGGTTCAGATCTGCCATGAATTTATGAAATGCTTCATGAACAGGGAATTTCAGCAAAATCCAGTCCAACTCATCCTTTTCGCACCATTCTTTCAGCTGTGCCAGCTCATTTCCCATGAAATTCAGCTTTGCACCCGGGTGCGCATACATATACATATAGAAAGCTCTTGCCTGTGGAAATTTCCCATCATAACCACCGTTCATCTTCTGGGCGATGGTTGCCTTTCCGTGGACAACCTCATCATGGGACAGCGGCAGGATATAGCGCTCATTGTAAAAATACATCATAGAGAATGTCAGCTTGTGATATTTTTCCTGTCTTTCTTTTGCATCTGCCTGAAAATAAGACAGAGTATCATGCATCCATCCAAGATCCCATTTGTAATCAAATCCAAGTCCGCCCTCCCATACCGGCTTTGTCACACCCTGATATGGAGTGGAATCCTCGGCAAAAAGGAGGCAGTCAGGGATTCTTTCCTTTAAGCCCTGATTCATGGTACGGATAAATTTCAGAGCTGCCAGGTTTTCTCCACGGCTTGCGTCCCCCTGCCAGTAAATCAGATTTCCTACTGCGTCCATGCGAAGGCCATCGAAATGGAATTCATTCATCCAGTAATAGGCAGAGGACTGCAGAAAACTGCAAACTTCTCCTCTGGAATGCATAAAATTGCAGCTTCCCCATTCGTTGCGGCCAACTGCCATGTTTGGATATTCATAAAGGGCTGTTCCGTCATATTCTGCCAACGCATAATCATTCACTGCAAAATGCACTGGAACAAAATCCAGAATGACCCCAATTCCAGCCTGGTGGCACTGGTCTACAAATGCTTTCAATTCTTCCGGCTTGCCATAGCGGGAGGTTGGACTGAAATATCCTGTATCCTGATATCCCCAGGATTCGTCGCATGGGTACTCACAGAGAGGCATGATCTCCACATAATTATAGCCGTGTTCCTTCAAATAGGTGATAAGGATCGGTGCCAGTTCCTCATAGGTGTACCAGTCTTCCTGTCCTTCGCCTCGTTTTTTCCAGGAGCCAAAATGCATTTCATAAATGTTTACTGGTTTGTCGTAGCTTGCTTTGCGGTTTTTCAGCCATTTGCTGTCGCCAAATTCATAACCGCCAAGAGCATAGGTCTTTGAAGCAGTGCCTGGACGCATCTCGCTATAAAAAGCATAGGGGTCTGCGTGGTCCACGAAGGAGCCGTCCTGACGGTAAATTCTGTATTTATACATCAGGTCAGAGCCTACATTATTCATGGTGCATTCCCAGAAATTGCCATCATGAACGCGGTTCATAGGAGTCTCTGTCCAGCCGTTGAACTCACCAATTACAGATACTCGCTGCGCTGCCGGGGCAAATGTACGGAAGGTGGTTCCGCCATCCCATACGTGAGCACCAAGGTACTGATATGCTTCAAATTCTTTTCCTGTATAAAAGTTGTAAAAATCCATGTTTTTGCTCTCCCATTCATTATAAAAAGATATTAGACAGTAGTTGTTTTTCTCTGTATAATAAGTATAATTGTGTAAATAAAAAATTGCTACCGACGAAAAAAGACATTAGTTGGATTTCCAACGTTTTTTGAAATGTGTCGGATTTCTTTATAACCTATTTAGTGTGTTGAAAGTTGTTCAAGGCGGACGCACTCGGACAATGGTGATTGCTCACTCGCCGGCGCAACGCTCCAGCGAACTAACTGCTAACTGCGACTAAATCGTTCAGGAGAGCCTTCACGATTAAGTCGACCTAAGCAGTGGATTTCGCCTACGCTAAAACCGCGCCTGAAATGGCTCGCTGGAGCAATCACCATTGCCCGAATGCTGTGTACTGGCTGGACTTATTTGTACATAGTAACTTTCAACAGGTGGGGTGAGTGAGTGATTGGTTTCCCTATACTGTATCGGAAACGAAAGTTTATGGAAATCTTGCCGGAAATTAGCGGCTTTTATAATTTCTATGAAGTATTTGCACATTCTTAGGGCTGTTTTGCAAACAAAG